>NZ_RZRY01000143.1:0-11566 GCF_003998035.1 Mesorhizobium sp. M2A.F.Ca.ET.039.01.1.1
TCGGTGGCCTATGTCGTCAAGGAAACCAATTTCGACAAGCTGACGGGGCTTCTGTCGCGCCAGGCCATGGTCGGCAAGATAGCCGATGCCGCCTCGGAGACGATCCGAACCGGCGAGCCGGTGTTCCTGATCGACATCGATATCGACCGATTCAAGCAGATCAACGACGCCATCGGCTACAGCCATGGCGACGACCTTGTCCGTGCCTTCACCAGCAGGCTGAAGGAGAGCATGCCGAAGGATGCGGTGATCGGGCGCATCGGCGCCGGCGAGTTCGGCGTCCTGCTGCCGGACCGCGATATCCGTGGTTCGATCGAGCGGCTGATCGAAAAGCTCATCAACGATATGATGGAGCCTTATCAGTTGCAGACCCACCTGCAGTCGGTCAGCCTGTCGGTAGGCATCGTGGCGATGCCGAAGGACGGGGTCGACCCGGTTCTGGTCCTGCGCCGTTCGAACCTTGCGCTGCAAAATGCGCGGGCCAGCGGCGTCGGCAACTGGTCTGTCTTCCACGCCGACATGGGCCGCGTGGCCGACTATCGGCAATGGATCGAATCGGAGCTGAAGACCGCTTTCGACCGCGGCGACTTCAGTCTCCATTACCAGCCGCAGCTCAATCTGCCGAGCGGCCGCGTCGTCGGCTACGAGGCGCTGATCCGCTGGAAGCATCCGGAGCGCGGCATGATTCCGCCGATGGAGTTCATTCCGATCGCCGAGGAAACCGGCATGATCAATCCAATCGGCGAATGGGTGCTGCGCAAGGCCTGCAGCGACGCCAAGCATCTGCCGCAGGACTGCTTCGTCGCCGTCAACATCTCGCCGGTCCAGTTCATGACCAGGGATTTCGTCGGCATCGTGCGCGAGGTGATGGAATCGACCGGCATCAAGCCGTCGCGGCTGGAGCTCGAGGTCACCGAGACGGCGATGATGCAGGATCGCGACCGCGCCGCCGCGATCCTGGACCAGCTTGCCGAGATGGGGATTTCGGTGGCCGTCGACGATTTCGGAACAGGCTATTCCAATTTGAGCTACCTGATCGACTTCTCCTTCGGCAAGCTGAAGATCGACCGTTCCTTCGTCAGCCGCATCGACACCGACTCCGGTTCCGGCGCGATCGTCTCGACCATTGTCGGGCTGTCGCGGGCGCTGGGCGTCGGCATCATCGCCGAAGGCGTGGAAACCGAGAACCAGGCTACGCTGCTCAGGGCCGCGGGCTGCGAGGTGGTCCAGGGCTATCTGTTCGGCAGGCCGGCGCCACTCACGGACGAACTCGGCGAAGCGCGGCCTGCTTTCGGCACCCGCGAGCCCGCACGGATCGTCAGCCTACAGTAAACCAGCACGCAACAGTATTTCAGCGGCGCGCCGACAACACCTTGAACATGCCGTCGCGGGCGATCTCGGTATGGCTGGCAAAGGCCGCGGACAGCACCTGTTCATAGGGAAGCTGGCGATTGGCGACCATGAACAGGCGGCCGCCCGGTTTCAGCGCCTTCGACGCCGCGCGGATCATGCCGGCGCCAATGCCGGGCTCGGCGGCTCGGCCGCTGTGGAAAGGCGGGTTCATGACGATGGCGTCGTAGCGTCGATCGACCGCCTCGGTGAGAAGATCGATCCAGAAGAAGCGCGGCTCGATGGCGCCACGGACATTCAACCTGGCTGCTTTCAGGGCTTCGAAGTCCGCTTCATAGAGATCGAGCGTGGTGAGGCTCTGGGAGCGCTGCAGGACCTCCGCCGCCAGATAACCCCAGCCCGCGCAGAGATCAGCGATATTGCCTTTGAGATCATCAGGCAGGCTGGCGGCCAGCAGTTTCGAACCGGCGTCAATCCTGTCAAACGAGAACATGCCAGGCGCGGTTTTGAAACCGCCCCCAACAACAAGGTCGGGGTTGCCGGCGCGCAGCGTCTCGGCTGCTTCCGTGCCGGCCCGCCGGAACCAGAAGGCAACGCCGTGATGCTTCGGCAGATGGCCTTCGAGCGGCGCCAGCGCGTTGATCCGCTTGCGCAGGCTGTCGGTGCCGTCATCCTTGCCACCCGCGACGGCGATCAGCCCGCCCGGCGCGACACGCTCGAGTGCTTCGGCGATGCGCAACTCATTCTGACCGCGATGACGGCCGGCGAGCACGAGAGCCATGTCGTAACCCTGTCCTTCCACTCGCGGCGTGACCGTGTAGCCGGAAGCCTGCAAGGCGCGGAAATGCGGTCGAAAGCCCTGCACGAGATGCAGCGCCGCATCGAATCCTTCGGGCAAGCGGAAGCCGGGCTCGGCGCCCAGAAAGAGAACGCGGGCCTCCTTGCGCGGCAAAGGCAGCGCCTCGGCCTCGAACGGGTAGAACAGCGTCTTCAGCGGCTCGGCGGCCATTCATCCACCTCGAAACAAAACGGGCGCGACCTTGCGGCGCGCCCGTCTTAGACTATCCAGCCAGACCGATCAGGCGGCGTCTTCCTCGCCTTCGGCCTTCTTCTTCTCCTGGACGATTTCCTTGCCGGTCGCCTGGTCGACGACCTTCATCGACAGGCGAACCTTGCCGCGCTCGTCGAAGCCCATCAGCTTGACCCAAACCTTGTCGCCTTCCTTGACGACATCGGAGGTCTTGGCGACGCGCTCATTGGCGAGCTGCGAGATGTGAACGAGACCGTCGCGCGGGCCGAAGAAGTTGACGAACGCGCCGAAGTCGGCCGTCTTGACGACTGTGCCTTCGTAGATCTCGCCGACTTCCGGCTCGGCGACGATGGTGTGGATCCACTTCTTCGCCGCCTCGATCTCCTTGGCGTTGGCCGAAGCGATCTTGACCGTGCCGTCGTCCTCGATGTTGATCTTGGCGCCGGTCTTCTCGACGATCTCGCGGATCACCTTGCCGCCGGAGCCGATGACGTCGCGGATCTTGTCGGTCGGGATATGCATGACCTCGATGCGCGGCGCGAACTCGCCGAGCTCGGCGCGGGCGCCGGACAGCGCATGCGCCATCTCGCCGAGGATATGCAGGCGGCCGTCCTTGGCCTGGGCAAGCGCGATGCCCATGATCTCCTCGGTGATGCCATCGATCTTGATGTCCATCTGCAGCGAGGTGACGCCATTGGCGGTGCCGGCGACCTTGAAGTCCATGTCGCCGAGATGGTCCTCGTCACCGAGGATGTCGGAGAGCACCGCGAAGCGCTCGCCTTCCTTGATCAGGCCCATGGCGATGCCGGCGACCGGCTTGGCCAGCGGAACGCCCGCGTCCATCAGCGCCAGCGAGGTGCCGCAGACGGTCGCCATCGACGACGAACCATTGGATTCGGTGATCTCCGAGACGACGCGCAGCGTGTAGGGGAACTGTTCCGCCGAAGGCAGCATCGGATGGATGGCGCGCCAGGCGAGCTTGCCGTGGCCGATTTCGCGGCGGCCCGGCGAGCCCATGCGGCCGGTCTCGCCGACCGAGTAGGGCGGGAAGTTGTAATGGAGAAGGAACTTCTCCTTGTACATGCCGGTGAGCGAATCGACATATTGCTCGTCCTCACCGGTGCCCAGAGTGGCAACCACCAGCGCCTGGGTCTCGCCGCGGGTGAACAGCGCCGAACCGTGGGTGCGCGGCAGGACGCCGACTTCCGAGACGATCTTACGCACGGTCTTGAGGTCACGGCCGTCGATGCGCGAGCCGGTGTCGAGGATGTTCCAGCGCACAACCTTGGCCTGGAGCTCCTTGAAGACGCTGCCGATCTGCTCGGAAGTGTACTTGGCTTCCTCGCCCTCGGCCGGAGCGAAGGCGGCCTTGACCTTGGCCTTGACGGCATCGACCGCGGCATAGCGCGCCTGCTTGTCGATGATCTTGTAGGCGTCGCGGAGCTCGTCTCCGACGACCTTCAGCATCTCGGCTTCGAGCGCGGAGTAATCCGGCGCCATGAAGTCGCGCGGCTCCTTGGCAGCGACCTCGGCCAGCTTGATGATCGCCTCAATCACCGGCTGGAAGCTCTTGTGGCCGAACACGACGGCGCCGAGCATCAGGTCCTCGGAGAGTTCCTTGGCCTCGGATTCGACCATCAGCACGGCGTCGGCGGTACCGGCGACGACGAGGTCGAGCTTGGATTCCTGCATCTCGTCGATATGCGGATTGAGCACATATTCGCCGTTGATGTAGCCGACGCGGGCGCCGCCGATCGGGCCCATGAAGGGCACGCCCGAGAGCGTAAGCGCGGCGGAGGTGGCGACGATCGACAGGATGTCCGGATCATTCTCGAGATCATGCTGGACGACGGTGACGACGATCTGGGTGTCGTTCTTGTAGCCGTCGGCGAAAAGCGGGCGGATCGGGCGGTCGATCAGGCGGGAAACCAGCGTTTCCTTTTCGCTCGGACGGCCCTCGCGCTTGAAGTAGCCGCCCGGGATCTTGCCGGCGGCATAGGTCTTTTCCTGGTAGTTGACGGTGAGCGGGAAGAAATCGAGGCCGGGCTTCGGCTCCTTCATCGAGACGACAGTGGCCAGAACCACGGTCTCGCCATAGGTGGCCAGCACCGCGCCGTCAGCCTGGCGGGCGATCTTGCCGGTCTCCAGGATGAGCGGACGGCCGCCCCATTCGATTTCCACTTTGTGATGATTGAACATATCTTGTCCTTCATATGCGGAAAGGGCCGCACCGTCCTAACGGTCGCGGGTTCTCCCTTCCCTGGCTTCCTTCGGGCAGTCACGGGCAAGACAACGGGAAGCTCGATAGATTCGGCTCAAGGCCGAGCGAGCATCCTGCAATCCTGCCCCATGACCGTCCATGGGCGGTTCCGGATAGCCCTCTGCGGTCCGGAACACGATTGGCCGGCTGGTCGGCCGGCCTTGCGCTTGACGCCGGAAACGCTGTTTCCGGAACGCGCCATGCGCGCAGGCGAATTTCCTTTTCAGCATTGCGGCAGCGGACTATCCGATGCGCCAATGCGCGACCGGCGGGCCCCCTTGGAGAGCCCGCCGGTCAATTGGTCAGCGACGGAGACCGAGCTTGTCGATCAGCGTCTGGTAGCGCCCATCATCCTTGCGCTTGAGATAATCAAGCAGGCTGCGGCGCTGGGAAACCAGAGCAAGCAGGCCACGGCGGGAATGGTTGTCCTTCTTGTGGTCCTTGAAATGCTCTGTCAGGTTCTTGATGCGCTCGGAAAGAATGGCAACCTGGACTTCCGGAGATCCGGTATCGCCTTTCGCAGTCGCGAATTCGGTCATCAGTTCTTTCTTGCGCTCGGCAGTAATCGACATCGTGTTTTTCCTTATCTGTTGGAGGAAACGGGACGCCCACAGCCGGGATGTCGTCCAGCAGGGGCCAGTGCAAGCGACGCGTCAGGGCGCGAAGCTGCGGCGCATATAGTGCAATTCCGGAAAAAACACCAGCCCAATTGTCAAGCCGGCTTGTCGCAGGTTCCGGCGGCGAAAACGGGGGAATTCAAAGGCCAATGCATGTCGCCCAGAAGTGTGCGGCGGTTCTGGGACAACGACATGCATCAAAAACAAAGACCTAAAGCGCGTCGCCTGAATCCGTTTCATCGCGACGCGCTTTAGAGCCACTTCTTCCATTTGAAGAACGCGATCAAACCGACCGCGACGACCGCCATGAACAGTAGCGAGACCGGATAACCGTAATAGGCCTTCAGCTCGGGCATGTTCCAGGGCGAGCTTTCCGGATCGAAATTCATGCCCCAGACGCCGACCAGGAAGGTCAGCGGCATGAAGATCACCGAGACGATCGTCAGATAGGAAATGACGTCGTTGGTGCGGGCCTGGGACAGCGAGAGATGCATCTCGATCAGGCCGGTGAGCATGTCGCGCTGGTTCTCGACCAGCTCGATCAGCCGCAGCGAATGGTCGAGCGTGCACGTCGTTGCGGATCAGCGTCGCCAGCGCATCGCGCATCGGCCATAGCACGCCCTTGAGCACGTTGGCGTCGCGCCTGAGTTCATGCAACTGCCGCATCTGATGCTTGTGCGGCTTGTTCAGCATCTCGTCCTCGATGCCGTCGACCAATTCGCTCGCCGCCTCGATCGGCGGGAAATAGCTGTCGACGATGGCATCGATCAGCGCATAGGCAAGATAATCGGCGCCGCGCGAGCGCAGCCGGTTCGGCATCGCGGCCGCGATGCGCTTGCGCACCGGATCGAACGGATCGCCCTCGCGTTCCTGGAAAGTGACGACGAAATTCCGGCCGAAGAACAGCGATATCTGCTCGTAGCGATGCGAGGTGACATCGTCGATCATGCGCATGACGACGAAGGCATGGTCCTCGAAGAAATCCACCTTGGGCCGCTGTCCAGTGTTGACGACGTCCTCGAGCGCCAGCGGGTGGAGGTTGAAGATACGGCCGATCTCCTCGATCAGCGGAATGTTGGCAAGCCCCGTGCAGTCCAGCCAGACGACAGGCCATTTCTGGCAATGGGTGTTGAGGTCGTCGATCGAGGCATTGTCGATGGTTTCGTATTTCTGCGGCGAGATCAATGTTAGCCGAAGCTCGCTGCGCCGCGCCGCCGGATCGGCGATCAGCGTGCCGGGCGACGCCCCGACCGGCGGCCGGCGGATTCTCAGCGTCGCCCTCTTGTTGCCTGTATCAGCCCTGGCCATGAGATCCCTGAAGCGTCGGCACCCAGTGGAGCTTAGACGACCGGATTCACCCGGCAAAGACCCGCTTGGGCTTGAACATGCCCTGCTCGATGGCGCCGATGGCGACGAGCCTGCCGCGCGCGGTGGCGCAGGCCTCCTCCGCCTCGACAGGCGCATCGCGGCCGCGAATGATGACGGGATTGCCGAGGCGGATCTTCGTCGCCGCGTCGTCGCTGACCGCGACCTGCGGCAGGCAATCGAGCGCCGCCGCCGTTTCGACCAGCAGCGCGTCGATGGCGCTGAAATCGACCGGCGCCTCGGATTCGTCCTGAACAGCTTCGGCTTTGCCGCCGAAACGGGCCGCTTCCAGTTCGGCAACCGTGACGAAATCGTCAGGCGTGAACGGCTCGACCTCGACGCGGCGCAATTCAGCGATATGGCCGAAGCAGCCGAGATCGCGGCCCATGTCGCGCGCCAGCGAGCGCACATAGGTGCCCTTGCCGCATTCGACCTCGAAGACGGTCTTGTCGGCACTATGCTCGATAATATCCAAACGGCCGATTTCAATTTCCCGCGCGGGTATCTCGACCGTCTCGCCGTCGCGGGCGAGATCATAGGCGCGCTCGCCGGCGATCTTGATGGCCGAGAATTGCGGCGGCGTCTGCATGATGACGCCGGTGTATTTCGGCAGCAGCGCCCGCAGCTCGGCCTCGGCCGGGCGCCGATCGGAGCTGTTGGTCACCGGGCCTTCGAGGTCGTCGGTCGAGCGCTCCTCGCCCCAGGCGACGGTGAAGCGGTAGACCTTGGCGCCATCCTGCACGTAGGGAACGGTCTTGGTCGCTTCGCCAAGCGCGATCGGCAGCATGCCGGAGGCCAGCGGATCGAGCGTGCCGGCATGGCCGGCCTTCTCGGCCTGAAACAGCCATTTGACCTTGGAGACCGCTTCGGTCGAGCCCATGCCGACCGGCTTGTCCAGCACCACCCAGCCGGAGACCGGCCGACCCTTCTTCTTGCCGCGGCGCGCCACTATTCCTCGTCCTTGTCGTTGTTCTTGCCGTCGCCGAGATCGCGCGCCACTTCGGGCGATTTCAGCAGTTCATTGATCTTCGCGAAATTGTCGAAGGAGGTGTCGAGCCGGAAGCGGAACTCCGGCATATACTTCATCTGCCTCAACGCGCCGGAAACACGGCCGCGGATGAACTTCGCGTGCCTGTTGAGCGCCTCGACCACGGCATTGTCGTCAGCCGCGCCAAGCGGCGAGACGAAGGCGGTGGCGATCTTGAGATCGGGCGACATGCGCACCTCGGAGACCGAGACGACGCTGTTCTCGATCACCGGATCGATGATCTCGCCGCGCTGCAGCGTTTCGGAAAGGGCATGACGCACCTGCTCGCCGACGCGCAGCATGCGCTGGGAGGGGCCTGACGTTGTCGAACGTGACATTTCTTCGGTCCTGAAATCGTGAAGCGCGGGATGGGACCACGCCACATGTCTCAAATGCATGAGCGGTCTGGGCGGCAGCCTTGCGGCCGCCGCCCGTTTCATTTCGGCAAGTATACCCGAATTAGAGCGTCCTGCTCACCATCTCGACGCGGAAGCATTCGATGACGTCGCCGACGCGCATGTCCTCGTAGTTCTGGAAGGCCATGCCGCATTCCTGGCCGCCCGGCACTTCCGAAACCTCGTCCTTGAAGCGCTTGAGCGTCTTCAACGTGCCTTCGTGGACGACGACGTTGTCGCGGACCAGGCGCACACCCGCGCCACGCTCGACCTTGCCTTCGGTGACGCGGCAGCCGGCGATCTTGCCGACCTTGGAGATGTCGAAGATCTCGAGTATCTCGGCATTGCCGATGAAGGTCTCGCGCCGCTCCGGCGAAAGCATGCCGGAAAGGGCCGCCTTCACGTCGTCGACGAGGTTGTAGATGATCGAGTAGTAGCGGATCTCGATGCCCGCGGCCGCTGCCGCGGTGCGGGCCTGCGCGTTGGCGCGGACGTTGAAGCCGATGATCGCGGCACCCGATGTCTCGGCCAGCGAGACGTCGCTTTCGGTGATGCCGCCGGCGCCCGAATGGACGATCCGCACCCTGACCTCGTCGTTGCCGAGCTTTTCGAGAGCGGCGTTGATCGCCTCGATGGAGCCCTGCACGTCGCCCTTGATGACCAGCGGGAATTCCTTCAGCCCGCTCGTCTGCAACTGGGACATCATCTGTTCGAGCGAGCCGCGCTGGCCGGCATGCTTGGCCACAGCCTTGTCGCGCGCCAGGCGCTGACGGTATTCGGTGATCTCGCGGGCGCGAGCCTCGTTGTTGACGACGGCGAAACGGTCGCCGGCCTGCGGCGTGCCCTGAAGGCCAAGCACCTCTACCGGCATCGCCGGCGGCGCTTCCGGCACGTGCTCGCCGCGGTCGTCGACAAGCGCGCGCACACGGCCCCACTCGTTGCCGGCGACAATGATGTCGCCAGGCATCAGCGTGCCGGTCTGCACCAGAACGGTGGCGACCGGACCGCGGCCCTTGTCGAGCTTGGCTTCGATCACCGCGCCTTCGGCGGTGCGGTCAGGATTGGCCTTGAGGTCGAGAACTTCGGCCTGCAGCAGGATCGCTTCGAGCAGCTTGTCGAGATTGGTGCCCTTGGTCGCCGAAACCTCGACGTCCAGCACCTCGCCGCCCATCGATTCCACGAACACCTCGTGGCGCAGCAGCTCGGTCCGCACCTTCTGCGGATCGGCGTCGCGCTTGTCGATCTTGTTGATCGCCACAATGATCGGCACGCCGGCCGCCTTGGCGTGGTTGATCGATTCGATCGTCTGCGGCATCACGCTGTCGTCTGCCGCCACCACCAGCACGGCGATGTCGGTGACCTGGGCGCCGCGGGCGCGCATGGCCGTGAAGGCGGCGTGGCCGGGCGTGTCGATGAAGGTGATCTTCTGACCGTTCTTCTCGATCTGGTAGGCGCCGATATGCTGGGTGATGCCGCCGGCCTCGCCGGAGACGACATTGGCGTTGCGGATGGCGTCGAGCAGCGAGGTCTTGCCGTGGTCGACATGGCCCATGATGGTCACGACCGGCGGACGCGACACCAGGTCCTCGGGACGGTCGGCGATGTTGAACAGGCCCTCCTCGATGTCGGACTCCGCAACGCGGCGGACCGTATGGCCAAATTCGGAAGCGACCAGCTCGGCCGTGTCGGCGTCGATGACGTCGCCCGGCTTCAGGATCTGGCCCTGCTTCATGAAGTACTTGACCACATCCACGGCGCGCTCGGACATGCGCTGCGCCAGTTCCTGGATGGTGATGGTTTCGGGTAGGATCACTTCGCGCATGACTTTCTCGCGCGGCTCATTGTGCATCGCGCGTTTGAATTTTTCCTGGCGGCGACGCATCGACGACAGTGAGCGGCCGCGCGCATCTTCGTCCGACAGCGCGGTGTTCAGCGTCAGCTTGCCGCGGCGGCGATCTTCCTCGCCCTTGGTCGGCTTGGCCGGGCGGGCCACTTCCGGGGTCGCAAGGCGCCGGGCAGGCGCGCTGGCGCCTGCGCCACCGCCGGCACCAGTGCGCCGCGGCTTGGCCTCTTCCTCGTCATCGGCCGTAGCGACATCGGCTGCCTGCGGCGCACGACGGCGAGCCTCTTCCTCGGCACGACGCCGCGACTCGGCCTCGGCCTGCAGGCGCGCTTCTTCCTCGGCCTGACGGCGCGCGGATTCGTCGCGCTCGCGCTTGCGGCGCTCCTCTTCCTCGGCGCGGCGCTTGGCATCCTCCTGAGCGCGCTGGCGATCCTCGGCCTCACGGGCCTTGGAGCCTTCCAACGCCCTGCGGCGCGCTTCCATCTCGCCGCGTGACAGCTCGTTCAGGACCATGCCCGAACGTTCCGGCGGCGGAGGCGGCGCCTTCGGCGCTTCCTGCACGACAGGCGCGGCGGCGACAGGGGTGGCCGCGGCGGGCTTCGGCGTGAACACGGACGGCGCGACCGGCTCCGGCTTGTCGCCAGGCAGCGAGAACTTGCGCTTCTTGGTCTCGACGACGACCGACTTGGTGCGGCCATGCGAGAAATTCTGGCGCACGGTGCCCTGCTCGAGGCCGGGGCGCTTCAGCGTCAAGGTCTTCTTCGGCGTAACGCTCAACGTCTTGTCGTCGCCCGATTTCGTATCGTTCATTCCATATCCTCTGCGGCATCATCTTCGTCGGCAACGGCCGCAAGCATTGCCAGATCGTTCGGGGTACCGCCCCGATATCGGTCGAGCGCAACAACGCGCTTCTCAACCGCCAGTCCCGCGTCCTGCGCGAGGACGGCAGCATGTATCACATTTGTGCCCCCCAATGCCAAGCTCAACTCGGCCTCGGAGAAAAGTTTGTAGGCAAGGATGGCGGGACCGCCGAGATGGACGGTCGCCCGCCGCGCCTGACTGATCTTGCGGACACCGTCGTCCGACGCCTCCGCCGCATGCAGAACGAGCAGCGCCTGCCCGTCGCGCACAGCACCCTCGACCTTGGCGGCGCCAAGAACGACGGCGCCCGCCTTGCGGGCAAGGCCAAGCATACCCAGAGCGGATCTGGAGAGCAGCCCGTCGACCATGCCGCCGAGATCGGACGGAACGGTCACCTGCGCCTTGAATGCGCGGGCAAACAGGTTCTTCGCCGCTGCCTTCTCGATATGTAGGCGATCGGCGGTGACCCAGCAACCACGGCCGGGCAGATTTCTCTTGATGTCCGGAACGACGGCCGAATCCGGGCCGACGACGAAGCGGATCAGTTCATCCGCTTCGGCCTGCCTGCGCGTAACGATGCAAGTGCGATCGTTCATCTCGTCCACGGGCTTTGCGATTGGTGGTCACCTCACGCACCGACGGTTTCGCCGGTTGCTGCCTCTTCGGCGGCGAGTTCTTCCTCGGTGATCCAGCCGGCCTGCTTGCGGGCTGCAAGCACCATCTGCTCGGCTTCGGCGCGCGAGACGCCGTGAGAGGCCAAAACGCCCGGATAGACCTTGGTCTCGCCGTCCTTGCGCTCTTTCCAGCCGATCAGGTCG
>NZ_RZRY01001440.1:0-586 GCF_003998035.1 Mesorhizobium sp. M2A.F.Ca.ET.039.01.1.1
CTGCCGAACGGCCGCGAAGACCGTCCAAAGACGTTCCCGCTGCTTTGTCCCCAGCCTGTTCTTGCGACCCATGCGTGGCACCTGAGCGTAGGCTTCGGCGCTGTCGATCTGCCAAGGATCGATGACGTGAGTCCATTCTGAGTTGAGGAACTGTGGCGTCACTTCAAAGATGCCGGCCTCTTCTGCCGCTTTCTCCAGGATGGAGCGAACGTATTCGGCGTCCGCGAAGCGCGGCTGGCGACCAGTCGCCAGTGCCAGGAGGTCTCGTGCGATTTGTTCGAAGGATTGGATGACGACGCGATCGGGAAGGCTCGATGCCTCGCCGCACAGCAGCCTAATCTTTCGCGCCAGATTGCGCGCGAGCGGTTCGGAGAAGGTGGCCAGCAGCACCTTGGCATCGGGGTCGCCTTGCAGAACGCGGTAGACGCGGTGCAACGCGACGACCGTCTTTCCCGTTCCGGCGGAGCCGGCGACGCGGGCCGGGCCATTATAGGTGTGCTGGACGACACCGCGCTGGCTGGGATGTAGGAAGACCGCCCAACGCTCGAATGGCGCCTCGAGAGCGGCCTTGAGTTCGTCCAGACCC
>NZ_RZRY01001441.1:0-586 GCF_003998035.1 Mesorhizobium sp. M2A.F.Ca.ET.039.01.1.1
TCGCTAACTTGCCCCAGTCCGTCGCATAATTGCCCCCACCTTTCATTAGCGGGAGCAAACACACGCCGATCCACTGAAAAAGGCCGGCGAACACCACACAGATCAGGAAAACCGCCCAATATGAATACGAAGACGCTTCGACGTTGTGCGCCCATTCAGCGTCACTTTTCACCTGGTCGCCCTCCGCTACCAGCTTCAAGCGCCCGTCATTTTTCCAAAAGACAAGCAGCTCCATCACGAATGTAAAAAACAGGGGCAAAAGCACCATGAAGAGGAATGTCCAGTTCGGCGCCCAAAGAAACCCAACCTGTTTAACGAGTCCGTCCGCCCGGACGTAGGTCGCGTCGTGAATCCCCGTAATATACGACAAAAACCCAAGAGCGGCGGCACCGGCAAACACTGACGACGGTAAATTCAACGGAGATCCGCGACTGAAAAACGCTTCCGATCTCCGCGCCAAGCTAAAACGTCGCCCCGGACCCTTGGCGCCAGGATCCCGTGCCAGCTCCGCCGGGGGATATGAGTCGTCTTCGAAGGTCGTGGGCGGAGCCATAGCTGGAACCGCCAGGGCCACGTCGCTTGCAGC
>NZ_RZRY01001442.1:0-585 GCF_003998035.1 Mesorhizobium sp. M2A.F.Ca.ET.039.01.1.1
CCATAGGCTCGACGATGCCTGTTGTGCTGCTGTCCCGCCGCAGCGGACACGAGCGGCTTCGCGGCAATGTGGTCGCCGTGCTGCCGTCGTTGGCCGATAGCCTGTTGATCGCCGCGGCGGCGCGGCTCGCAGCTTCCGGCTATCGCATCGACAGGGCAGGGCCATCGGAGGTCGCGCATGGCGATTTCCATGACGGGCTCGCTGAAGAGGACGTGACGGATGACAATCCGGCGCGTCCGGCCTTGTCGCCGCGCGAGGCGGAGGTGCTGGCGCTGCTCGCCGAAGGCGCCCCGAACAAGGTGATCGCCCGCCGGCTCAACATTTCGGTCCACACGGCGAAGTTCCATGTCGCCGCCATCCTGATCAAGCTCGGCGCCGCCAACCGGACGGACGCGATCGCGATTGCCATGCGGCAGGGCCTGGTGCTGGTCTAGGCCTTCCGGCACGACGCTGCGTAATCCGTCTTGCCCCTTGCGCCACGGCTATCTGCCGCGCAAGTTGCCTCCCTTATTGAACAGGGAGGCAAAAGGATGTCGCTCAACGGAAAGACGCTGTTCATCTCGGGCGGATCGCGCGGCATCGGGC
>NZ_RZRY01001443.1:0-582 GCF_003998035.1 Mesorhizobium sp. M2A.F.Ca.ET.039.01.1.1
CTTCGTTCGCGCCGTCCGCCACCTCGCTGCTGGTTGTGCTGTTCATCCTCGGCGCCGCCTGTTCCTGCATCCAGGTGCTGGTGCCGGTGGCGGCCTCGATGGCGCCGCCGGGCCAGGAAGGTCGCGTCATCGGCGACGTGATGAGCGGGCTGATGATCGGCATCCTGCTGTCGCGTCCGATCGCCAGCCTCGTCGCCGACGCTTTCGGCTGGCGTGCCTTCTACGGCATCAGCGCCGCGGCGCTGGCGCTGCTTGCCATCCTGCTCGGCCTCACCTTGCCGAGACGGCGGCCGCTGGCGCAGGCGCGCTATGCGGGGCTCATCGCCTCGTTGGTTCTGCTTCTGCGCCAGGAACCGGTGCTGCGCCGCCGCGCCTTCACGGCGAGCCTGGTGATGGCCGCCTTCAGCGTGTTCTGGACGGCGGTGGCGCTGCGCCTCGCCGCTCCGCCCTTCGACCTAGGCCAGAAAGGCATTGCGCTTTTCGCGCTGGTCGGCGCCGGGGGTGCGGCGGTGACGCCTGTCTTCGGCCGCGCCGGCGACCGCGGCTTCACGCGCTCCGCAACGGTCCTCTGCCATCTCGTGC
>NZ_RZRY01001444.1:0-581 GCF_003998035.1 Mesorhizobium sp. M2A.F.Ca.ET.039.01.1.1
CTTGAAACTCCCCCACCTGATAATGATCGGCAGCGCTGCTGAACAGCGGTAGCCGGTAAGGCAGGACGTTTATTTTCGCCCCCTTTCATACCGCGAGGGGGACCGGGAGTTGAACGTCTTGAAGTCACATCTGCAAAGCACCGTACTGACACTGCTTGATCGCAACACCAGCCAACGCGAGATTCAAAGGCTGACGGGGGTCGATCGCAAGACGATAAGGCGTTACCAAGCACAGCGGGGCGGTGCGGAGGCAAACTCCCCCGGGGAAGTGACCACCGGCTCGGCAAGCGCGGAGGACCAAATTCCTCCACCCCGACCACCGGCTTCTGGAGAGTCGGGAGCGACAGTCACCAGCAGCTTGGCCCGGTCGGCCTGCGAACCACATCGGACGTGGATCGAAGACCAGGTCCGGCTGAAACGGAATGCGCAAGCGATTTACCAGGACTTGGTCGATCAATTTGGCTTTTCGTCTAGCTACCAGAGCGTCAAGCGGTTTGTGCGCACGTTGCGACACAGCGATCCAGAGCAGTTTGATCGTCTTGAATTCCTCCCCGGCGAGGAGGCTCAGGTCGACTATGGCG
>NZ_RZRY01001445.1:0-581 GCF_003998035.1 Mesorhizobium sp. M2A.F.Ca.ET.039.01.1.1
ACGTCGTCCAGTAGGGTTTGTGAATAATGGTAGCGCATGGTGAAGGTGAGGGTAACCCGGTCCCGGAGGACAAGAGGTCACCATGCGCTACCATTATTCACAAACCCTACTGGACGACGTCACGGCGAGTGTCACTGAGGCGTTCCAGAGGCTCGGCATTGTCAACGTTCCGGTCGTGGCGGAACAAGTCAGGCGTCGCCATCTCTCGGAGAATATCGCCCTTGAGGACATTGAGGAGATAGTCCTGGACACCGCTCAAATGTTTCACATCCCGATGGAATTCGATGGTACGAGCGGCATTCTTGCTGCGCACGAAGCGGAAACTAGGCTGGCCGGGCGATTTGCGACCTCCTTCCACGGCCAACCACCACTTCTTTTGGCGAGCGAGAACTAGCGCTTGGCCAGCGCGGGATCGAGCGCAAATCAGAGCAGATTGTGAACTTGTCGATGGCCCCGAAATATCTCGATCATCGGTTGGAATGCCCATACTGCCTCACCATCAGGCTGAGAATACCCGATGACTCTCGTCCGGATACGCCCATTTTTTGCGATGATTGCGGAAAGTACCTTGGCACCTGGGA
>NZ_RZRY01001446.1:0-578 GCF_003998035.1 Mesorhizobium sp. M2A.F.Ca.ET.039.01.1.1
CCCAAGCAGCCCGCCACGCTGGAGACCTCGACAGCCTAATGCAGATCGTCCGGACCTTGCCTGGGCGGCGGGGGCCTGGTGTTCTCCCGATAGATGGCGTAGGCGACGACAGCCAGGGCGGGCGCCGCAATGGCTGCCAGCCCGCCCTTGCTCCTGGCAAGCGCCGGAAGCAGGGCAAGCGCGGCGGTAACACCCACCGCCGTCATGTCGGCCTGTCGCCGTCGCGCGCGGCGTTTGCCGCGCGCGCTGGCGGTCAGCTTGTGGATGACGATGATCAGCCCGGCAATCACCAGGAACCCGATGCCGAACCCCAGGCTGGTCGCCAACGGCCCGTAGCGCGCCGCCAGCCAGATATAGACGGCGCCGATGAGGAAGCCGACGCCGCAGAGGGCGAAGATGGCGGCAAGCCCATAAAGGATGGCGGTTATCCGCGCCCTTTGCAAAGCAGCCATTGCCTCGCCCGAGGCAAGGGCTGAGATCAGCGAGACAAGCGTCCCCATCTGAGGCTAGCGGCGGGAAAGAAGAGCGAAGAGGAAAACGACGCCCGCGGCGATCGCCAGCGACGTCACCGGCTTCTC
>NZ_RZRY01001447.1:0-578 GCF_003998035.1 Mesorhizobium sp. M2A.F.Ca.ET.039.01.1.1
GCCTGGGCACGCGCTTTCACCGCCGCTACGTCGGCGCCTGACCACGCCCCTTGGCGGGCGCCGCAAAATCCGGCACACAGATGAACGAGCCACAGCGCCTCCGCGTGCACGGCCCTTGAGGGAGATAGAATGAAAGTCATCGTGCTGGGCGGCGGCGTGATCGGGGTCACCACCGCCTACTTCCTCACCGAGGCCGGCCATGAAGTGACCGTCTACGATCGCCAGCCGGGGCCGGCGCTCGAAACCAGCTTCGCCAATGCCGGCGAAGTGTCGCCGGGCTATGCCTCGCCCTGGGCCGGGCCGGGCGTTCCGATCAAAGCCGTCAAATGGCTGTTGATGAAATACGGCCCGCTGGTGGTGCGGCCGGCGTTCGACCCGAATATGTGGACCTGGCTGCTGAAGATGCTGCGCAACTGCACGGCCGGGCGCTATGCGCTCAACAAGTCGCGCATGGTGCCGCTTGCCGAATACAGTCGCGACACGCTGAAGGCACTGCGCGAGGCGACCGGCATCACCTACGACGAACGGGCCAAAGGCACGCTGCAGCTCTTCCGCAAGCAGAAGCAGCTCGACGGCAC
>NZ_RZRY01001448.1:0-577 GCF_003998035.1 Mesorhizobium sp. M2A.F.Ca.ET.039.01.1.1
ACCTTGTTGTGCTGCCGCATCAGATCCCGAAGGCGATGGCGCTTGCCGATCTCGCGCCCGACGTCCAGTTCGTCCTCGACCATTGCGGCGTGCCCGACATAAAGGGCAATGCCGAGCATCCGTGGCACGAGCATATGGAAGCGATCGCCAAACGGCCCAACGTCACGGCCAAGATCTCCGGCGTCGTCGCTTATGCCGATCCGGCGACTTGGACCGTCGATACGCTCCGGCCCTATGTCGAGCACACGATAGGCTCGTTCGGCTGGGACCGGGTGATCTGGGGCAGCGACTGGCCGGTCTGCACGCTGGGCGGCGGGCTGACCACCTGGATCGCCGCCACACACGCGCTGCTGGCCGGCGCGAGCGAGTCGGAGCGGACCCGCCTGCTGTCCGGCAATGCGCGCCGGCTGTGGCGGCTTGGCTGATCGCTTGAGTCAGATTGTCGTCCGCACGTGGCGCTCGCGGCCGTAGAGCGAGACCAGAAGCAGGATGACCAGGCCGAGCGCTGCCTGCACCGTCGATGGGCGGAAGCCGAGGCCGATCAGCAGCGTGTTGATTTCGGTGAGCACCAGCACAC
>NZ_RZRY01001449.1:0-576 GCF_003998035.1 Mesorhizobium sp. M2A.F.Ca.ET.039.01.1.1
CCGCCTCCCTCCCCGTCGGCTTCGTCAGGCTCGCCGATGTCGACTCGACCATCCGCCAGGACATCCGCTACGCCGGCCGCGAAAACTTCCTGCGCCGCAAGGTCGACGGCTATAACGCGCCCGTCTGCGTACTGACCACGCAAGCGGCGAAGGCGCTGTCCAGCGTCCAGAAAACCATGACCGCCAAAGGCCTGACGCTGATCGTCTTCGACTGCTACCGGCCCGCCCGCGCCGTTGCCGACATGGTCAGATGGACAAGAGAAGCCGGCCCGCCGGATCCGCAGTGGTATCCGACCGTCCGGCGTGGCGATCTTATCGCCAAGGGCTATATCGGCGAGCTGTCCAGCCATTCGCGCGGCTCGACCGTCGACCTCGCTATCGCCGACGCCACCAGCGCGGTTCACCCGGCCTGCGGCGCGCCTGACGGCACCACGCTCGACTTCGGCACCGGTTTCGACTGCTTCGATCCGATGAGCGAGACGGCGCACCGCCCGCTCCCCGCCAAGGCGGCGGCGAACCGCAAGATGCTGCTTGCCGCCATGCACGCCGCTGGCTTCCGCAACTACGCGCGCGAAT
>NZ_RZRY01000144.1:0-11521 GCF_003998035.1 Mesorhizobium sp. M2A.F.Ca.ET.039.01.1.1
GTAAAGCGCATGCCCCGTTCCCTTTCTGAGTCTCGACAACCAGAAGGTAGACGGAAAATCCCCGTCTTACGGGGCATGCACATGCGGCATTTCGATTCACCCGAACCTTTCCCCGGACAGCCCTGCAAGGCGGGGGAGAGGTGGCCGCGAAGCGGACGGAGAGGGGCCTTCGCAGGGCGCTCCCCTCTCCGTCTCGGCTCGCCGAGCCACCTCTCCCCACTTTCGTGGGGCGAGGAACCTTCGTCCTGTGAGCGTCCAGTTCGTTCGCGCCCCCCTCTGTCCTGCCGGACATCTCCCCCACCAGGGGGGAGATTGGCCGTCACGCCGGCTTTCGCCAATCGCAAGCGTCGAAAGAAGGAAGACTCCGAAGCTGCCGATCTTTGATCGTTTTAAAGGAGCCGAGGACGTGACTTTTGAAGCTATCCAACAAAAGGAAGAGGCTAAGCGATCAGCTCTTCAGCCGCGCATTGCAGAGGCTGTAGTAGCCGCCGCCCTTCTGGATCCAACGAAGGCCGTTCAACGTACCCGCCTCCTTGTTGTCGTGGTAACCCTGCAGGCAGGTCTTCATCCGGGCCTTCGCGGGCGTTTCGGTGTTGAACTCGGCAGCGAGGGTGGTCGGGAATGTCACACCCGCCGGCGCCACAGTGGGGGTGACCGCCGCGCTGGTGTCTTTTTCTGCTGGCTCCGCGGTTTTGACCGAATCCGCGCTGACACTCTCCGCGGCGGACGTGGCGCATTTCTCCTTGCGGAAAGCGGCCCAGTCCATGCCGTTCAGAGTGCCGCCATCCTTGGCTGCCCGATAGGTCTCGCCACATTCCTTCATCGTCAGTGCGCTTGCCGGCGCGACATTCCAAGTGACCAATGCCGTCACAGCCAATGCCGCCAATTTCAAATTGAACATAAGACCCTCCTGATTGATGATAAGTTAGACGTCTTTTGTATACTGTTTGTTCCCTGTATGTTCAACCAGAATTTTGCGAGCTACCCATAAGCCTGGCGGTGGGCAGTGTGGGCAAATCGACGATGCCGGCAGTCCCGCCATATGCAGATAGAGCAAGGCCGCGGGCGTCTTCGCCTGTACAAAAAAGCCCACGCATCTTGCGATGCGCGGGCCTTTTCTCTTGAATAACTAGGCGATCAGCTCTTCAGCTTGGCATTGCAGAGGCTGTAGAAGCCGCCGCCCTTCTGGATCCACTTCAGGCCGTTCAGCGTATTGGCGTCCTTGTTGGCGTAGTACTGCTCGAGGCAGGTGTGCATGCGGCCCTTGCCCGGATTTTCGGTGGCGAATTTCGGCGAGATCGCCTTCGGGAAGCTCACGCCCTTTGGCGCTGCGACCGTCGGCTTCGCCGGCTCGCTGGTGTATGTGGCTTCGGTCGGAGCCGGCACGGTGTCGTCGTCATCGGCGCCGGCACCGCACTCCGCCTTGCGGAAGTCGTTCCACTTCATGCCGTTGAGCTTGTTGGCGGTCTTCGCGGTCTGGTACTTGGTGCTGCATTCCGCCATGGTCAGGCCCTTGCCGCCGGCGGCAGCCGCGGTCGAGGTCTTGGCCGGCTTGGTTTCGGCTGCAGGCGCGGTGGCAGCCGCGGCGGTTGCGCCCGGGCCGCACTCGGCCTTGCGGAAGTCATTCCACTTCATGCCGTTGAGCGTGCCGGCGGACTTTGCCGCCTGATACTTGGCGCTGCATTCCTTGGAGCTCAGGCCCTTGGCCGCGTCGTCGGCAGCGGCGGCTGTCTTTGCCTTCTTGGTCGTCTTGGTGTCGGCGGCCTTCGTGTCGGTCGCAGCCTTGGTATCGGTGGCCGCCTTGGTGTCGGTCGCGGCGGAAGCATCGCTGCCGCACTGCGCCTTGCGGAACTGGTTCCAGGTCTGGCCGGCAAGCGTTCCCGCATCCTTGGCCGCATTATACTTGGTGCTGCACTCGGCCATGGTCAGCGCGTTGGCCGGCGCCGCCATGAACAAGGTTGCGACGGCGAGACCCGTCAAAGCTGCAAGTCTATGAATAAGCATGGCGTTTTCTCCCTTGCTGCCGCCAATAGGTGTCCCTATGCCAAATCAATAGCTCTCAATGTCTGGTTGCGCCAGATGCATCCGGCGCGGGACCCGTCACAAAGTGTGTTGCTCCTGATAAGGGGATGAATTGCTTGCGGGTTCGCCGCCAGCGAAGCTTTGCCGGTGGACAGGGCGCTCCGAAAAGCCTCGTGTCGGCAGGTGTAGCGCCGCCAAGTCAAAGGTGGTGATAGGCTGTCGAACCACTTGCACCGACCGCGACAATGTTTTTCTAAGGATTGGTAATATACAATCACGAAATTTGATGATCGGATGCGGCCCAATTGTGGCAATACGGGCCCGCTGAAAACCGACGGGGACTGTAAGGATATGGCAGGTCAGTATTTCGGCACGGACGGTATTCGCGGACGCGCCAACAAATTTCCGATGACGGCCGAGGTCGCCATGCGCGTCGGCATGGCCGCCGGGCTTTCGTTCCAGCGTGGCAATCATCGTCACCGCGTCGTGCTCGGCAAGGATACGCGGCTTTCCGGCTACATGATCGAGAACGCCATGGTTGCCGGTCTGTGCGCCGCCGGCATGGACGTCTTCCTGCTCGGCCCGATACCGACGCCTGCCGTCGCCATGCTGGTGCGCTCGCTGCGCGCCGACATCGGCGTGATGATCTCGGCCTCGCACAACCCTTATTACGACAATGGCATCAAGCTGTTCGGTCCCGACGGCTACAAGCTCTCCGACGAGATCGAGGAGCGCATCGAAGGCATGCTCGACAAGGACATCGAGCTGGCGCTCGCCGATTCCGACGGGCTCGGCCGCGCCAAGCGCGTCGATGGCGTGCATGACCGGTATATCGAATTCGCCAAGCGCACGCTGCCCCGCTCGATGTCGCTCTCGGGCCTGCGGATCGTCGTCGATTGCGCGAACGGCGCCTCCTACAAGGTGGCTCCGGAGGCGCTGTGGGAGCTCGGCGCCGAGGTGGTGGCGATCAATGTCGAGCCGAACGGCTTCAACATCAACAAGGAATGCGGCTCGACCCATCCGGCCGGCCTGCAGAAGAAGGTGCATGAGGTGCGCGCCGACATCGGCATCGCGCTCGACGGCGATGCCGACCGCGTGGTCATCGTCGACGAGAACGGAGCGATCGTCGACGGCGACCAGATCATGGCGCTGATCGCCGAATCCTGGCACCAGAGCGGAAGGCTGGCCGGCGGCGGCGTCGTTTCCACCGTGATGTCCAATCTCGGCCTGGAGCGCTTCCTCGGCGATATGAAGCTGCAGCTGCATCGCACCAAGGTGGGCGACCGCTATGTCGTGGAGCATATGCGCGCGCATGGCTTGAATGTCGGCGGCGAGCAGTCCGGCCACATCGTGCTTTCCGACTTCTCGACCACGGGAGACGGTCTGGTCTCGGCGCTGCAGGTGCTCGCCTGCATCAAGCGGCAGAACCGCCCGGTCAGCGAATTGTCGAAGAAGTTCGAGCCGGTGCCGCAGCTTCTCAAGAACGTCCGCATCTCCGGCGGCAAGCCGCTGGAGGAAGCGCCGGTCAAGGCGGCGATCGAAGAAGGGCGCAACCGGCTCGGCACGTCCGGCCGCCTCGTCATCCGGCCATCCGGCACCGAGCCGCTGATCCGCGTCATGGCCGAGGGCGACGATCCGCAGCTGGTCGAGGCGGTTGTCAACGACATCGTGGGCATCCTCCAGGAAACGCGCAGCGCCGCCTGACAGAGAGATCGGGCCAAAGCTCTTCGCGCTTGGAAGCCCGCCGCCCGGCGGGCTTTTTTGTGCGCGCCCCCAACGGCCGGGCAACGGCATACCCTCTAAAATTGCATAGATTCGTGGTTAATCGGTACGGTTAAACGGCCTTTAACCTTTGCAATTCATTATCCACGCCGAGGTTCATCTTCGGGCGGTGTCGTCCCGAGGTCTCTTAGGGGTGACAGCATGTTCAATACAGCAAGAATGGCTTTGTTTGCCGCGTTGCTCGCGGGAGTGGCCGGACCGGCGCTCGCCGCCGACTTCGCGGAGCCGCCTCCGGTCGAGGAGGCGCCGCCGCCGGTTGTCGAGGCTCAACCGGTCGATGTCGGCGGTTGGTACATCCGCGGCGATATCGACTACCACTGGTCGAATTTGGACAGCATCGATTACATCACCTACGGCCCACCGCCCGGCACCAACGATTTCGATTTCGGCGACCTAAAGGGCGGGTTCTCGCTCGGCGCCGGCGTCGGCTACAAGATCAACGATTACTTGCGTACGGATCTGACTGCCGACTACTGGTTCAAGTCGGACTTCAACGGCCAGACCTCGGATCTGATCACGACATCGACCGAAGAGTCGAGCATGAGCGCTCTGCTTCTGCTTGCAAATGCCTATGTGGATATCGGCACGTGGAACGGCGTCACCCCTTATATCGGCGCTGGCATCGGTGGTGCGCATGTCAAGTGGGACACGGTCCATGACCCAAACACCACCGAAACCAACCCCGGGTCGTCCAACTGGCGCTTCGCCTACGCGCTTATGGCCGGCGCTTCCTACTGCCTCACGGACAAGGTCATCCTCGATGCCGGCTACCGCTTCACTCACATCGAGGGTGGGCGCATGTTCGAATTCGATACGACCAGCTCCGGACCGGGTTTCGACCACGGCATCAACACGCATGAAGTGCGCGGCGGTCTGCGCTATCAGTTCGGCGGCAATAATGGCTGCGCCGCGCCGGTGGTCGCCTATCAGCCTGAGCCGGAACCGATCTACACCAAGTAGAACTGGCGCATCCGAAGTTCGACCGCCCGGCATCAGCCGGGCGGTTTTCGTTTGTGCGCGGCGGGTGAAATTTCATCGAAATCAATTCGGTAACTCTCTGTTAGCCTTAACCGGCACTTAACCACTATGGTTAACAATGGCTGCTTGAAACGGCGCCCGCGTTCGCGGCTGGCGCCAATCTCGGGAGCCGGGGACCATGACATCCAGATCGCGTATCGCGTCAGCTCTTGCCGCAACCATCCTGTTGCCGATGACGCCGGCGCTCGCGGCCGACTACGATCCGCCGATCTATGTCGACCAGGCGCCGGACTACCAGCCGGTCGAGGTCGGCTCGGGCTGGTATCTGCGCGGGGACGTCGCCTATCTGCCGCAGGAGACCTTCGACAACGGGGATTTCACCTTCCCGTCAGCGATCGACAACGAAAGCTTCAGCGAGGGCGAGGACGCGTATTTCGCGAGCATCGGCTTCGGCTATCATTTCAACGATTACCTTCGCGCCGATCTCAACCTGGGCTATCTGCCCGGCAATCACGTCAGCGTAAGCTATGACGATTCAGCGGTCGCACCGGCGGGAACGGCGATCCTGGGCTCGGGAAATGTGAAGAACTACGCGTTCTCCGGTATTCTCAATGGTTATGTCGATCTGGGCACCTATGTCGGGATCACGCCCTATGTCGGCGCCGGCATTGGTTTGGTTCGGACGACAAGCAAGCTTTCGGCCTCATACACAGACAGCGCCGACTCCTCCAACGATTTCGTCCTGAGCAGCAACAAAAACCAATACTCGCTCGCCTATACGCTCAATGCGGGCCTTGCATACCAAGTGACCAAGAATGTTCTTGTCGACCTCGGCTACCAGTATTTCTCCGCCCCCAATGCGGAATATGTGGCCGCCGAGAGCCTGACCTCCTATCCCACCCGTAAGGGGATCAGCAACCACCAGATCAAATTCGGCCTGCGCTACGACCTCTGGTAAAGCGAAGCGGGTCACGAAATGCCACGGCGGGCCCAACGGCTCGCCGTTTTCATTTCGGGGCGCGCCGGGTGGAAGGGAATATCCCAACAACGACAAAAACTTTGCTCTTGACGCCGAAAGGCTGAAAGCATATCGCCGTCCGTGGGCCACCCCTCCCCAACGAGGGGCCACTATCTGGAAGGATAGACCACGATGACGACACCTACCAAGCCCGGACTCCGTCCGGCAAACCCCAATTTCTCCTCAGGTCCCTGCGCAAAACGTCCCGGCTGGTCGGCCGAGGCGCTCTCTAAGGCCGCGCTCGGACGCTCCCACCGCGCCAAGATCGGCAAGAGCAAGCTCGAACAGGCGATCGAGCTGACGCGCGACATCCTCAAGGTTCCCGCGAACTATCGCATCGGCATCGTGCCGGCGTCGGACACCGGCGCGGTCGAGATGGCGCTGTGGTCGCTGCTCGGCGAGCGCGGCGTCGACATGGTCGCCTGGGAGAGCTTCGGCTTCGGCTGGGTGACGGATGTCGTCAAGCAGCTCAAGCTCGCCGACGTGCGCAAGTTCGAGGCCGGCTACGGCCAACTGCCCGACCTCAAGCAGATCGATTTCGATCGCGACGTGGTCTTCACCTGGAACGGCACGACCTCGGGCGTGCGCGTGCCGAACGGCGATTTCATTCCCGCGGACCGCAAGGGCTTGACCATCTGCGACGCGACGTCGGCTGCCTTCGCGCAAAGGCTCGACTTTGAAAAACTCGATGTCGTCACCTTCTCCTGGCAGAAGGTGCTGGGCGGCGAAGGCGCGCACGGCATGCTGATCCTGTCGCCCCGCGCCGTCGAGCGGCTGGAGACCTACAAGCCAGCCTGGCCGCTGCCGAAGATCTTCCGCCTGACCTCGGGCGGCAAGCTGATCGAGGGCATCTTCAAGGGCGAGACCATCAACACGCCGTCGATGCTGTGCGTCGAGGATTATCTCGATGCGCTGCACTGGGCGAAGTCGATCGGCGGCTTGGAAGCGCTGATTGCCCGCGCCGACGCCAATGCCGCGGTGCTCGACCGGTTCGTTGGCAAGTCGTCGTGGCTCGGCCATCTGGCCGTCGATCCGGCAACGCGCTCGAACACGTCCGTGTGCCTGTCCTTCACCGATCCGGATATCGCGGCGCTCGATGCCGACGGTCAGGCGGCTTTCGCCAAGGGCCTCGTCTCGGCGCTCGACAAGGAAGGTGTCGCCTACGACATCGGCTCCTATCGCGACGCGCCGCCCGGGCTGCGCATCTGGTGCGGCGCCACCGTCGAGACCGCCGATCTCGAAGCGCTTCTGCCCTGGCTCGACTGGGCCTTCGCCGCGCAGAAGGCGTCGCTCAAGGCGGCGGCCTGAAATCCGTGGCGGCCTGCGGGCCGCCACCATTTCCCGACACATCCAATTCCCTTCAAGGAGGCCGTGATGGCGCCCCGCGTTCTCGTTTCGGATAAACTTTCAACCACCGCCGTGCAGGTCTTCAAGGATCGCGGCATCGAGGTCGACTACCTGCCCGACCTCGGCAAGGACAAGGAAAAGCTGCTCGAGGTGATCGACCAGTATGACGGCCTCGCCATCCGCTCGGCGACCAAGGTCACCGAGAAGCTGATCAATGCGGCAACCAGGCTCAAGGTCGTCGGCCGCGCCGGCATCGGCGTCGACAATGTCGATATCCCGGCCGCCAGCCGCAAGGGCATCATCGTGATGAACACGCCCTTCGGCAATTCGATCACCACGGCCGAGCATGCGGTGGCGATGATCTTCGCGCTGGCGCGGCAGATCCCGGAAGCCAATGCCTCGACCCATGCCGGAAAATGGGAAAAGAACCGCTTCATGGGCGTCGAGATCACTAGCAAGACGCTGGGCGTGATCGGGTGCGGCAATATCGGCTCGATCGTCGCCACGCGCGGCGTCGGATTGAAGATGCATGTGATCGCCTTCGACCCGTTCCTGTCGGACAGCCGCGCCGAGGAGCTCGGCGTCCAGAAGGTCGAGCTCGACGAGCTTTTCGCCCGCGCCGACTTCATCACGCTGCACACGCCGCTGACCGAGAAGACGCGCAACATCATCGACGCGGCCGCGATCGCCAAGATGAAGGACGGCGTGCGCATCATCAATTGCGCGCGCGGCGGCCTGGTCGTCGAGGCCGATCTGATCGCGGCGCTGAAGAGCGGCAAGGTGGCGGGCGCGGGCATCGACGTATTCGAGGTCGAGCCGGCGGAGAACAACCCGCTGTTCGGCATGGAGAATGTCGTGGCGACACCGCATCTCGGCGCCTCGACCACCGAGGCTCAGGAGAATGTCGCGCTGCAGGTCGCCGAGCAGATGAGCGACTATCTCATCAATGGCGCCGTCTCCAACGCCATCAACATGCCTTCGATCACCGCGGAGGAGGCGCCGCGGCTGAAACCGTTCGTCAAGCTCGCCGAGGTGCTCGGCGCCTTCGTCGGTCAGGTCACCGAGGATCCGATCAAGGAGGTCGAGATCCTGTTCGATGGCTCTACCGCGACGATGAACACCCGCGCGCTGGTGAGCGCCGCCCTTGCCGGCCTGATCCGGCCGCAGGTCTCCGACGTCAACATGGTGTCGGCGCCGATCATGGTGAAGGAGCGCGGCATCATCGTCGCCGAGGTCAAGCGCGACAAGTCGGGCGTGTTCGACGGCTATATCAAGCTGACGGTCAAGACCGAGCACATGACGCGCTCGATCGCCGGCACCTGCTTCTCCGACGGCAAGCCGCGCTTCATCCAGATCAAGGGCATCAATCTCGACGCCGAAGTCGGCCAGCACATGCTCTACACGACCAATGCCGACGCGCCTGGCATCATCGGCCTGCTCGGCACGGTGTGCGGCGAGAACGGCGTCAACATCGCCAATTTCCAGCTCGGCCGCAACCGGCCGGGCGGCGATGCCATCGCGCTGCTTTATCTCGACGCGCCGTTCCCGGAAAAGGTGCTGGAGCAGGTGCGCGCGCACAAGTCGATCGACTCGGCCAAGCGGCTGCGCTTCGACGTCGGCGCCGAGTGAACGTTGAAAATGAAGACGCCCCGCCTGCATCGTCAGGCGAGGCGTTGATAGTACAGCCATCGCCAACGGCTGCTTGACGCGTGGCGGGAGATATCATCCCGCCTGCAGTGCCGCTCTGCTGCCGCTGTATTCGGCAAGGGCAATGCCGCCGAGGACAAGAGCCAGCGCGAAGGCCTGATAGGGCTGAAACTGCTCGCCGACGATCAGCACCGAAAGCAGCGTGCCGAAGATCGGTACCAGGTTGATGAACAGCCCGGCGCGGTTGGCGCCGATCAGCTCGTTGCCCTTGATGTAGAGAACCTGCGAGACGACCGAGGCGCCGAGGGCCGTATAGAGGGTGAGCGCCCATCCGCTTGCGTCCGGCATGACGGCGCGGCCGGCCGCGACCTCCCAGATGACGAAGGGCAGGGAAATCAGCAGCGCGGCGATCGACAGCGCCAGCATGAAACTCTGCCAGCGGATTGCGGGCCTGAGGCGCAGCCCCACCGAATAGAGGCTGTAGCAAAGCACCGCCACAAGCATGATGGCGTCGCCGAAGTTGAGGTCGAGCTTCAAGAGCTGACCGAGGTCGCCATGGCTTGCGGTCAGCGCGACGCCGACGATGGTGAGCACGACGCCGACGATCTGCAGAGGCCGCACGCGCAGCCGGAAGAACATGAAATTGGCAAGGATGATGACGATCGGGATGGCCGCCTGCTCGATCGAGACGTTGATGGCGGTCGTGTAGTTGAGCGCGGTGTAGAAGATGACATTGAAGATGGTGAAGCCGCACGCGCCGAGGCCGGCAAGCAGTTTCCAGTGGCTGCGCACTTCGGGCCAGTCCTCACGCAGTGTCCGCCAGCCGACAGGCAGCAGGATCAGCACCGCCATCACCCAGCGCAGGAACACCAGCATCATCGGCGAGACATGGCCGACGGCAAGCTTGCCCGCGACCGAATTGCCGCCCCACAACAGCATGGTCGACAGCAGGAACAGATAGGCGGCTCGGTGCATAAGGGATCGGCCTGCAGGAATGTTCGCGGGGTTCAGGCCGCCTAGAGTGGCGGCGGCGGCAAGTAAATGATGCGAAAGCTGGAATTTGTTATGCCTGATCGGGACGAGGCTTCGCCGGCATCGTCATGCCGATCCAACTCCTGGAGCATGATCGGGTTCCGAAAGCCGGCTCCCGCTTTTCAAATCATGTTCCAGGGAAGGTTTCGGCGGCAAAGAAAGGGTCGCGCCGGCCGGCGCTTGACGCTATAGAGGCTGTCGTTTCAGGCCGCCCGCGCGGCATTTCAAGGGAAAAGAACATGGCCAATGTGGTGGTCGTCGGCTCGCAGTGGGGCGACGAAGGCAAGGGCAAGATCGTCGACTGGCTGTCGGAACGGGCCGACGTGGTCGTGCGCTTCCAGGGCGGCCACAATGCCGGCCATACGCTGGTCGTCGACGGCAAGGTCTACAAGCTGTCGCTGCTGCCCTCCGGCGTGGTCAGGCAGGGCAAGCTCTCGATCATCGGTAATGGCGTGGTGTTCGATCCGCATGCTTTCGTGGCCGAAGCCAAGAAGCTCAAGGACCAGGGCGTGGAGGTCACGCCGGAGCGCCTGAAAATAGCCGAAAACACCGCGCTTATCCTGTCGCTGCACCGGGAGCTGGATGGATTCCGCGAAGATGCCGCCTCGAATTCCGGGACCAAGATCGGCACGACCCGCCGCGGCATCGGTCCCGCCTATGAGGACAAGGTGGGCCGGCGCGCGGTGCGGGTGATGGATCTGGCGGATTTGGAAACGCTTCCTTTGAAGGTCGACAGGCTGCTGACGCACCACAATGCTCTGCGTCGCGGGCTCGGCCATCCGGAGGCGACGCATGAGGCGATCATGCAGGAGCTGACCTCGGTGGCCGGCGAGATCCTGCCTTACATGGACCGCGTCTGGAAGGTGCTCGACGACAAACGCCGCGCCGGCGAGCGCATCCTGTTCGAGGGAGCGCAGGGCACGCTGCTCGACATCGACCACGGCACCTATCCCTTCGTCACCTCGTCCAACACGGTCGCGGGGCAGGCAGCCGCCGGTTCCGGCGTCGGTCCGGGCGTCATCGGCTATGTGCTCGGCATCACCAAGGCCTACACGACGCGCGTCGGCGAGGGGCCGTTCCCGACCGAGCAGAAGAACGAGATCGGCGAGTTTCTCGGCACGCGCGGCCACGAGTTCGGCGTCGTCACCGGCCGCAAGCGCCGCTGCGGCTGGTTCGACGCCGTGCTGGTGCGCCAGGCCGTTGCCGTCAACGGCATCAAGGGCATTGCGCTCACCAAGCTCGACGTGCTCGACGGGCTGGACGAGATCAAGGTCTGCACCGGGTACAGGCTCGACGGAGAGACGATCGATTACCTGCCGGCCAGCCAGGGCGCGCAAGCGCGGGTCGAGCCCATCTACGAGACGCTCGAAGGCTGGAAGGGAACCACCGCCGGCGCCAGGAGCTGGAACGATTTGCCGGCGCAAGCCGTCAAATATGTCCGCTATATCGAGGAGCTGATCGGTGCCCCGGTGGCGCTGCTTTCCACCAGCCCCGAACGGGACGACACGATACTTGTGACCGATCCGTTTCAAGACTAGTTTCACAGCCCTTCCCGGCGTTACGGCTGATTTGCGGCCGGTGGGAAAAGAATGCAGGTCACCTGACGCATGGCAGATTTCATCGCCGTTCTGAAAAAGACGATCGACAATCTCAGCGAGAACACGCCGGAGATGCGGTCGAAGGTCTATGACAAGG
>NZ_RZRY01001450.1:0-576 GCF_003998035.1 Mesorhizobium sp. M2A.F.Ca.ET.039.01.1.1
CGACCATGTCATGCTGATGCGAAACCGGGGATACCAGTACGAAGCGCAGGCATACTGGTTGCTGCGGTTCGACCGGTTCCTGCAAGCGCATCCCGAATTGGCTGGAGAGCCGCTCGAGACGATGCTGATACATTGGGCGGCCGCGAAGTCCACTCGCAATCACGCCGCGGAATGCCAGAAGCTGGGGCGTATCCTGACCAAGGCGCGGTACCGGCTCGATCCGAACATCCCGCCGAAACGCTTCAATCCGCGGCCGGAGCGCGAGGTGGCGCGACAGCATCGACGGCCACACATCTTCAACCCGACCGACATCCGGCGGATGCTTGATGTTGCCCGCACCTATCCGTCGCCGCATGCTCCGCTGCGTCCATTGAGCCTCTATACCATGATCCTTCTGGCCTATTGCGCGGGGCTGCGACGTGGTGAACTTGCTTGGCTCGATCTGGGTGACGTCGACCTTCAATCGGGCACGATCACGGTCCGGGAAACGAAGTTCTATAAGACCAGGATACTGCCGCAATCCGACAGCGTCATGGCAGAACTGCGCGCGTATCTCGATACGAGGCGGCGCGCTGG
>NZ_RZRY01001451.1:0-573 GCF_003998035.1 Mesorhizobium sp. M2A.F.Ca.ET.039.01.1.1
GTCTTACAAGGTGGCGTTGGTGCTCGACGCTGAGCAGGGCGTCTGGTCGTCGACTAGGAGGCCACCCCCGCCTCCGGGCGGTCTGGGCCAGCACGAAAGAGAGTGCGCCGGCGAATGACCGATAGCCTCGATCATGACCGCTTGGCGGCCGCGTCCTGCTCGTCGAAATACCGCAACAGGTTCATGCCGCCGCGCACGATGTCGCGTTCGATCGCCTTACGCGCCACTTTCTTGTTGCGGGCACGGAACGCTTGGATCACCGTCTCGTGCTCCTCCGCGCCAATATAGTCGTTCTCAGCCTGCTGATAATACACGTTGAGGATCGGGCCCATCGATACCCACAGGCTTTCGATCTGCGCAATCAGCATGTCCATCTTGGACAGGCGGTAGACGCTGAAGTGGAATTCGCGATTGGCGCGGCGGGCGCGTTCGGCGTCTCCAGAGGTTTCGCCGGCCACGAACTCACGGTGGATCTCGACAAGCCTTTCAGTATCCGCGTCCGAGACATGCTCGACGGCGAGTTCGGCCGCTAGTCCCTCGAGCGCGATACGAATGAGCCTGACCTGCCAGTAG
>NZ_RZRY01001452.1:0-573 GCF_003998035.1 Mesorhizobium sp. M2A.F.Ca.ET.039.01.1.1
GCCTGGTCGCCATCGACGATCCGGCCCAGGCCTATGTGTCGCGGGCGGCGTTGAAACTGATCGCCGGCCTCGACCGTTTCGGCCTCGATCCTTCCGGCGGCGAGGCGCTCGACATCGGCGCTTCGACCGGCGGCTTCACCCAGGTGCTGCTGGAGCGAGGCGCGGCGCATGTCACCGCGATCGATGTCGGCCACGGCCAGATCCATCCCGAGATTGCCGGGGACCCGCGCGTGACGATGATCGAAGGGCTGAACGCCCGAGAATTGACGGCAGCCGATCTCGGCGGCCGCGTTCCGGATTTCCTTGTCTGCGACGTCAGCTTCATCTCGCTGAAGCTGGCGCTGCCGCCGGCGCTTGAGCTGGCGGGCGAGGGCGCCAGGGCAGTCCTTCTGGTCAAGCCGCAATTCGAGGCCGGCCGCGAGGCGATCGGCAAGGGCGGCATGCTGAAGGATCCAGGCGATGCCGAGCGCATTGCCGGGAATCTGCGCGATTGGCTCGCCGGCATTCTCGGCTGGCGCGTGCTGGGACTTCACCCGTCGCCGATCGAAGGCGGCGACGGGTGAAGTCCCAGCA
>NZ_RZRY01001453.1:0-570 GCF_003998035.1 Mesorhizobium sp. M2A.F.Ca.ET.039.01.1.1
ATCTACGACATCGATGGCAACAAGGTCGACCGCAAGCGGCAGCAGTCGCTGTCGACCAGCTTCATGGTCGACAAGGGCAACCGCCGGCACTTCATGGAAAAGGAAATCCATGAGCAGCCCGAGGTGATCTCGCACACGCTGGCGCATTATGTTGATTTCGTCTCCGGCGTGTCGAAGCCGCTCGAATTACCCTTCGACTTCGCCAAGATCGGCCGGCTGGCGCTCTCGGCCTGCGGCACCGCCTATCTCGCCGGGCTGATCAGCAAATACTGGTTCGAGCGCTATGCGCGGCTGCCGGTCGACATCGATGTCGCCTCCGAGTTCCGTTATCGCGAGATGCCGCTGTCGGCCAACGACGCGGCCTTCTTCATCTCACAGTCGGGCGAGACCGCCGACACGCTGGCCTCGCTGCGCTACTGCCGCCAGGCCGGCATGAAGATCGGCGCCGTCGTCAATGTGCGTGAATCGACCATGGCGCGCGAATCCGACGTGGTGCTGCCGACGCTGGCCGGGCCGGAAATCGGCGTCGCTTCGACCAAGGCTTTCACCTGCCAGCTGTCGGTGCTGGCT
>NZ_RZRY01001454.1:0-566 GCF_003998035.1 Mesorhizobium sp. M2A.F.Ca.ET.039.01.1.1
GGATAGATCAGGTAGCGGGCGAGCTTCTGCACATTGGCGGCGTCGGTGAGGCTGAGGCCCAGATGGCGCGTCTGCACCTGGCTGCGCGTCCAGGCAAGCATCGCCTGGCGTGCGAAGCTCTCCTGATGGTCGAGCCGGGCGATCGCCTCGTCGAGCTCGGCGCGATTGGCGCCGACGGCGGTCCAGAAGGTCAGCGAGATCTTCTTGTTTGCCGGCACGCGGACCTGGCGGCGCAGCGCCGCCACGGGGTCGAGCGTGAAGCCCTGGCTGCCGGAAAGCCTGACGCCGGGATCGAAAGCCACGGCATCGGCGATGGTGCGGCCGCGGCCGATGAAGGCGCGCCGGTCGGTTTCGGCCTCAGCATCGCGCGACGGGCCCGAGGGATCGGTGACGAAATGCACCATGGTGAGGTCAGGGTCGTTCTTGTCGCGCTTGCGCCTGGTGGCGAAGATCGCGCCGTTGTTCGGCGCGACCTCAGTCTCGACGAACATCTTGGAGAAGGCCGGATGCGCGTTGTCCGAGGCCTCGTTGCCCAGCACCAGCTCGGCGAAGGATGTCACCTCGAT
>NZ_RZRY01001455.1:0-565 GCF_003998035.1 Mesorhizobium sp. M2A.F.Ca.ET.039.01.1.1
GGTGAGCAATTCCGTATCAGCCATGGGTCGCTCCGAGATAGGCGTCCTGGACTTGTGTGTTGGCGCGGATCTCGCCCGGCGTGCCTTCCGCAAGGATCTTGCCTGAATTGAAGACGGTGATGCGGTCGGCGAGTCCCATGACGACCGGCATGTTGTGCTCGATCAGAAGCACCGTCGCGTCCCTGGCGATCCCGCGCACCAGCGTGATGAAATTGTCGATCTCGCTGTCGGCCAGGCCCTGTGTAGGCTCATCGAGGATCAGCAAACGCGGCTTCAGCGCCAGGCCCATCGCCACTTCGAGCAGACGCTGATGGCCGTAGGAAAGATGCGCGGCCAGCGTGCCGGCGCGGTCGGCAAGTCCGGTGCGCTCCAGCGCCGCCATGACGCCGGTCCTGACCTGCCCCTTGGTGCGGCCGTCCGTCAGCGTGCGCTGCACCGGCAGCGCGACATTGTCGAAGACCGTGAGGTTGGCGAAGACGCTGGTGATCTGGAAGGTGTAGGCGACGCCGAGCCTGACCCGTTGGTAGGCCGGCATGGCGGTGATGTCCACGCCGTCGAAGACAAC
>NZ_RZRY01001456.1:0-563 GCF_003998035.1 Mesorhizobium sp. M2A.F.Ca.ET.039.01.1.1
GCGCCACGGCGCCCTGCCGGCACTGCCCGTCGCCGATACGCTGAAGCGGGAATCGGCCACCGGCATGATCGACGAGACGGTGTCGAGGGCCGGCCTTCATGCGGCGCAGACGCCGCAGGGTTTTCCGTTCTGGCCGCTGCTTGCGGCGCATGAGAAGGCGCATCATCTGGGCAAGACGGAATTCACCGACGACGCGGCGATCGCCGAATGGGCGCAGATACCGATCAAGATCGTTCCCGGATCGCCAGACAACGTCAAACTCACCTGGGCAAGGGACATTGCATTGGCCGACGAGCGGCTCTCCAGCGCGCAGCACCGCTTCCCGGATATTCGCACCGGCAATGGCTACGACGTGCATGCGATCGAGCCCGGCGACCATGTCACGCTCTGCGGCGTCGCCATTCCCTATGACCGCAAGCTCTCCGGCCATTCGGATGCCGATGTCGGGCTGCATGCGCTGACCGACGCGCTGCTTGCCACCTGCGGCGCCGGCGACATCGGCACGCATTTCCCGCCATCGGACCCGCAATGGAAGGGTGCGGCCTCGAGGATCTTCGTCGAGC
>NZ_RZRY01001457.1:0-562 GCF_003998035.1 Mesorhizobium sp. M2A.F.Ca.ET.039.01.1.1
GCATGTAGCCGCTCTGCGTCGCCAGCACCGCGATGGTCGGCGTCAGCGCATTGGGCAGCACGTGGCGGATAATGACCTGCCGGCGATCGAGCCCTTTCAGGATGGCGGTGCGCGTATAGTCGGCAGCCAAAGCCTCGATGACGCCGGCCCGCGTCATGCGCGCCAGATAGCCGGCGAGGTTGAGCACCAGCGGCAGCGCCGGCAGGATGAGATAGTAACCGCTCGTCCAGAAGCCCGCGCCAGGCGCGGCACCCGTGATCGGCAGCCAGTTCAGCCACAGGCCGAAGACCAGGAGCAGGAGCAGGCCGGAGACAAAATCCGGGACGATGCCGAAGGAGACGCCGGCGAGCACGATCAGCCGATCGGTGAGCCGACCCTGGTTGAGGCCGGCGACGATGCCCGCGCCGACACCCAGCGGCACAAGAAGCAAGAGGATGATGCCGGCAAGGGCCGCCGAGCGGCCGAGGCTTGCCAGCACGAAGGGCGCGACCGGCGCACGCATCGACAGCGACGTGCCGAAATCGCCGCCAAGCGCCGCGCTGAACCAGCGCCAGTACTGGAC
>NZ_RZRY01001458.1:0-560 GCF_003998035.1 Mesorhizobium sp. M2A.F.Ca.ET.039.01.1.1
CCTATCTGCCCGCCGGGCTCGACGACTTCGCCGAGAAGGTGGTGCCCGAGCTGCAACGTCGCGGGATCTTCAGGCGCGACTATGAAGGATCGACGCTGCGCGAGAATCTCGGCCTGAAGCGGCCGCCGAACCGGTTCTTTGAAGAGGAGGCCGTCCGTAAGGCCGGCTGATCTCTGCTTCGACCAACTCGCAAAAGAAAACGGGCGCGCCGAGGCGCGCCCGTTTCGTTCGGGTTGCCACGTCAGATGACGAACACCCAGTTGGCGATCAGCATCACGATCACGCCGGCGGCGAGCGTCAGATAGGGCAGCATGCCCGCCTTCTTGACCGAGAGGTCGGCCCCCGCCATGCCGAGGTCGGCCATCATATGGTCGGGGAATTTGCCGCCATCCTGGATGTAATGGCGGAAGCAGAACACCGGGATGATCAAGGCAGCCGTGATCAGGCCGGCCCACAGCGCCATCGGGTTCCAGACCTTGGCGCCGGCGCCCATGAAGATCGCGTTGACATAGGCGAAGATGGCGCCGATGCCGAGCAGCCAGGTCGGCGCCCGCCACGGC
>NZ_RZRY01001459.1:0-554 GCF_003998035.1 Mesorhizobium sp. M2A.F.Ca.ET.039.01.1.1
CATCTACATCCGGGATCCCGACACACGAGAGTTCCGGCCGGTGGCGAGAAGAGACGGGATCACCACACCGTTCTTGCGACGCAGCCCGGCTCTACCGGCAGATCCGTGGCGGACCGCGACGAATATCCCGCAGAGCGCCGAGCCCGTCTCTGCTTCGCCGATCTGGAGCGATGCGTCGCGCTCGCGGTGATCGACCATAACCTTCAGCAGAACGCGAGGACATTGAAAGTGCCGGCGACAGAATGGAACCGGCTGGCGCACGATTTGCCCCGCTTCGACGATGATCCTATACGGGTCTTGCTGGCATTCATGCCCGGGACGGAGAGGCGCATCTCGCCGCAGGGTGTCAGCATGTTCGCGTTGGACTATTTTTCACCGTGGCTGGGCAGCCTCGTCCCGCAGCGGGACCGGCTCGGCCGGCTCGAGGTGCGATACGACCCTCGCGACATCAGCCACATCTACATCCGGGATCCCGACACACGAGAGTTCCGGCCGGTGGCGAGAAGAGACGGGATCACCACACCGACGACGCTATGGGAGCACGAAGGTGACCG
>NZ_RZRY01000145.1:0-11484 GCF_003998035.1 Mesorhizobium sp. M2A.F.Ca.ET.039.01.1.1
GGGTCCCAACTGCTCGAAAGCGAGGGAAGCTCGGTGGGCGACTCGATTATCGCTGGAGCTGATCGAATCGGGGCCGATCTCATTGTGGCCGGTGGTTATGGCCATAGCCGGTTCCGCGAATGGGCGTTCGGGGGCGCGACGCGATCCCTGCTCGGATCGGGCTCGTTCCACAGGCTGCTGTCGAACTGAGTAGCCACTGCATTCCATGTCCGCCAGGCGGGCATAAAATCCAAGGAGACAAGCTATGCAGATGCTGGCATCCCTGTTCCTGCCGACTTATCCGGACCCGCCGGGCCCGAAGATCGCGTCGAATGCGGTGGCCGTGGCCAAGCAGCTTGGCGCCACACTGGATGCGGCGGTCATCAATGTCGACATTCCGGACGTTTCCAACGCACTGTCCAGCTTCCTGCTCGACCTCCCTGCCAAGATCCGTGAGGTCGAGACTGCCAGCAGGAATCGCGGCAAGGCCCTGCTGGAGAATGTCGCGGCCGAAGCCGCGCGGTGCAAAGTTACCCTGACCACTCAGGAGTTGAAAGCGCAGCCCGCGTTCATAGGGGAAGCTGCCGCCCGGGAGGGCCGCTATTTCGACCTCTGCATGGTGGGATGGGCGAGGGATACCGAGTCCATCCGCATGACCGCGGAGGAGGTCGTGTTCAGCTCCGGCCGGCCGGCCTTGATTCTCCCGGGTGACGAAGATGTCGGTGCGCTCGACAACGTGGTGATCGCCTGGGACGGCAGCCGCGTGGCTGCAAGGGCAGTGGCCGACGCGAAGCCGTTCCTGGAACGCGCATCGGCTATATCGATCGTGAGCGTGAGCGATGAGAAGGTGCTGCCAGGCAAGGATATTGCTGAACGCCTTGCGCATGGACTTGCGGCGCGCGGGCTGCGTGCGAAGGCCCAGTCCATTCAAACTGGCGACAGTGAAATTGGCGTCGCCCTGCAGGAGCATGCGCTTAAAGTCGGCGGCAACCTGCTGGTCATGGGTGGCTGGGGCCACTCCCGCCTGAGGGACTTTGTGCTTGGCGGGGCGACGGAGGGGATTTTGTCGAATCTGCGTCTGCCGGTCTTGATGTCGCATTGATGCAAGCCGCCCGGAAGCGCGGTTCCGGGACAACAACGACATGCATCGAAACAGGGACTTGAAGCGCGTCGCCTGGATCCAGTTTCAACGCACCGCGCTTTGCGCTCGGGCAATATCATGATCATCGAAGGGATAGAAGTGGACCGCCTTCAACCTGATTGGCACGTCATGACCTTCAATGCGCACCGTTGCCCACCGGTCCCCCAGATCATCCTGCCAGGTGTCGGTGACGCGACATCTTACGGCCAGGTCCATGCCGACTTCGATCTTGTCAGTTCTCCTTGCCATCTCGAACTCCCTTTTCTCCGTGCGATCGTGCGATATCGCGTCCTGCTTTCACCGTCCTTCGCGCCGACTACATCGGCATTTCCGGCTCAAGCGCGCGCTCCTTTGCCGGCTCGGCTATCTCCGTCATGGTCGCCTTCGTCAGGAGCAGCACGCTGGCGACCAAACGATGGGCGCGCCCCATTTTTTCTCGATCAGAACCGAGTTCGAACGAGGACCGAGCGTCACCCGCACGGCGTCGGCGAGTTGGGTCGCGCCGCGCAGGATTTTTTCGCGCGCCGCCGAGCGGAACAATACCTGTTTGTGGGCCATGGTGGTCTCCAGACTATCCGACCGATTCCCATAGCCGCGTTGGCGCCGACCTGCCTTGACGCGCGTCAATTGTGCATTCCTGGCGGCGTTGACCGGAATCAATGAGGACCGGTTCGCCAGCTGGTCTGATGGGGCTCTCAGGTCAGGAGACGATGATGCGAACGAACGAGACGCCACACTACGATACCAGCGTGAACACGACCGGTTGCTGCCCGAAGTTCAACCCCGGCGGTTGGGATGATCAGGAGCTGCATTTCCGTGACAAGCCGTTCGTGAGAGCGGTGACGCACAGCGTCATGCATGTCCCCGTGAACATGGGCAGCGTTTTCACGCGCGTTAATCGGCACATCGACGATGCCGGCGCTTCGGCCGATGGCCAGTCCATCGTTCTCAGCCGCGATCTCTCGCCCTGGACCAGCGAACATCTCTTCTCGGTTTCGAAATCTGTCCCCGAGGAAGAGATGACGACGCTGAGCGGGGACTTCGTGACGAAAGTGTTCGAAGGCCCCTTCAGCCAGGCAAGGCAGTGGCACGAAGAGATGCTGCAGATGGCGCGTGATCGGAAATCGGAACCGGGCGACGTTTATTTCTTCTATACGACCTGCCCGAAATGCGCCGAAGCCTACGGAAAGAACTATGTCGTTGGGGTAGCGGCCGTGGGCTAGCCCACAACGCAACGCGCTGTCAGTTTGGATAGATGGACTTGCGTTCGAGCGAGGCAGGTCAATATGCGCTCACCCTGATGGAGCCCTTGCATGAGTCGAATTGGCGGTTTCCTGCTGGTCATGCTTATCGCCATGGCGACCGCGGCCGGTGTGGCTTTCGTGCTTTACAGGAACGAGCTTGGTCGCTTGCGCGACGCCGTCGGCCGAGGCAGTCTGGTCGCCAAGCTCGACATCGGCCCAGTTGAATATGCCGACAGCGGCGCGGGCATTCCGCTGCTTTCGATCCACGGCTCCGGCGGCGGCTTTGATCAAGGCCTTGCCCTTGCTTCCGGTCTTGTGGGGGAGGGCTTCCGTATCATCGCGCCGTCGCGCTACGGCTATCTGCGCACGCCTGTTCCGCAAGACCCTTCTCCGGCCGCTCAGGCCGATGCTCTCGCGGCGCTGCTCACCAAACTGAACGTTTCCAAGGCGGTGGTCGTCGGCGTTTCGGCTGGCGCGCGGTCAGCGGTCGAGCTGAGCCTTCGGCACCCGGACAAGGTCGCCGCTCTCATTCTGGTCGTCCCGGCCCTTTATTCGCCCACCAGTCCGGTCTCGGTCGACGTGGATCCGGGTAACAGGTTTGCGTTCTGGGCTGTCAACGCCGGCGGCGATTTCGCCTGGTGGGCAGCCGAGAACATCGCGCCATCGGTACTCATTCGCTTCCTCGGCATTCGGCCGGCGCTGGTAGCGGCCGCGCCCCAAGCCGAAAGAGACCGTGTGATGAGCTTCGTCAGAGGCGTTGAACCATTGTCGCTGCGCTTCTCCGGCATCAATATCGACAGCGCTCCGGAGCTGCATGAACAGCCGCTGGCTGAAATCGCTGCACCGACATTGATCGTCTCGGCGCGCGACGACCTGTTCAACACGCTGCCGGCAGCCGAGTTCGCGGCGGCCAGGATTCCCAGCGCCAAGCTGGTGGTCTACGATACCGGCGGACATCTTCTCGTCGGGCGGACGCAGGAGGTTCGCATGGCAATCCGCACCTTTCTGGCCGGCGAGGGCTTGATCCCGTCAAACCATTAGCCCGCGGAACCGGTGATTGTCGGCGTGACGACCGCCGCGGGGGCCGTTGCGTCTTGGCCAAGGGTCGGCGTCAGCCAACGGACGAGGCCAAGGCCGAAGAGCGCCAGCGCCGTGAAGCCCGCGCCCGCCAGGAAGGTCATCCTCGGTCCGAAAAAATCCCAGAGCGTGCCCGCCAGCAGGCTGGCGGCCAGCAGCGCAAGTCCAGTCGACAGGTTGAACATCCCGAAGGCGGTGCCTCGCAGTTCCGGCGGGGCCGTATCGGCGACGAGCGTTGCCAGGAGGCCCTGCGTAAGCCCCAGATGCAGGCCCCACAGGCCCACGCCGAGCGCTGCGCCCGCAAGATTTCCAGGGAACGCCAGCACGATGTCCGCGGCAATCAGGACCAGGAAGCCGAGGATGAGCATCGTCAGGCGATTGACGCGATCCGATAGCGCGCCGGCCGGATAGGCCGAGAGCGAGTAGACAACGTTCATGACCACCAGCACCAGCGGGACGAGCCCGATCGGCAGGCCCATGCCCTGCGCGCGCAGGATGAGAAACGCTTCGCTGAACCTGGCCAGGGTGAACACGGTGGCCACGCAGACAACCAGCCAGAAGGATGAGCCCAGGCGCTTGAGCTCCGGCAGGCTCAAAGGGGCGCGCACTTCGCGCAGCCCCGTGGGCCGGGCCGGCTCGCGGACGGCGGTAACCAGCAGCACGACCGCCAGAAGGCCTGGAACAACCGCGACCCAGAACACGGTCCGAAACTGATTGGCGGTCAGCCACATGAGGCCGATCGCCAGCAGCGGCCCGACAAACGCGCCAACCGTGTCGAGTGCCTGGCGAAGCCCGAAACTCGCGCCGCGCGCGTCGGCGGGGGCGATGTCCGCAACCAGGGCATCGCGCGGGGCGCCGCGAATCCCCTTGCCCACACGGTCGACAAATCGCGCCGCCACCAGCCAGCCAATCGAGGAAGCCAGCGGGAACACCGGCTTGGTGAGAGCGGCGAGGCCGTAGCCGATGACCGCCAGCAGCTTGCGTTTTCCCAGCCAATCGGACAGCGCGCCCGAAAACACCTTGGTGATGGCGGCCGTCGCTTCGGCAATGCCCTCAATGGTGCCGACCGTCACCATCGACGCTCCCATGATGGTGACGAGGTAGACTGGCAGCAAGGCGTGGATCATCTCCGAAGAGACGTCCATCAGCAGAGACACGAAGCCCAACGCCCAAATCCCCATGGGAATGGTTCTAAGGCGGGTGCGGGTGGTCTCCGCGGTCTCGAGCTGCTTCATTGATCCCTTCGGCACGTCGACATTGGGCACGTTCAACATAGCGAACTCGCGGTGCGCAAGTACACCGCGATCAGCTGTTTTGCGGTTCCTTGAGCGGGGCTTCCAACCAGGTACCGCGCTCGCCCCTGACGATTGCCAGGGCATCTTCGAGCTTGCCGATCGCGGCAGGCTTGCCCGTTGCTTCGGCGAACTCGATCGCGGCACCGACCTTCGGCCCCATGGATCCGGCCGGAAAATTCCGTCCCGATATCTCTGTCGTGGCAACGTGCCGGAGCGCGCGGGCCTGCGGCGTACCGAAGCCGGCATAAACCGCATCGACATCCGTCAGCATCAGCAGCATGTCAGCCTTCAATTGACGCGCCACAAGCGAGCTTGCCAGGTCTTTGTCGATGACGGCTTCGACGCCAATCATGCTGCCATCGTCGCGGGCGATGACCGGGACACCTCCACCACCCGTGCAGATGACGACGACGCCCTGCTCGACCAGATAGGAGATCACCGACACTTCCAAGATATCGAGAGGCCGCGGCGAGGGCACGACACGGCGCCATTTGTCGCCGTCAGGCGCAACGGTCCAACCGCGCTCGCCCACGAGCCGTCGCGCCGTCGCCTCGTCATAGACGGGGCCGATCGGTTTTGTCGGATGGGCGAAGGCGGGGTCGCCCGGGTCGACCTTCACCTGTGTCAGCAATGTCGCGAACAGCCTCTGGCTGATAAGGTTGGCAAGTTCCTGCTCGATCATGTAGCCGATCATGCCGGCGCTTTCGGCGCCGAGCACGTCGAGCGGGAACGCGCCGTCGCTCGAGGCCGCCGACTGGAGCGCCAGCAAGCCGACCTGCGGGCCGTTGCCATGCGTGATGACGAGCGAATGGCCTTGGTCGATAAGCGCCGCCAGGGCGGATGCCGCATGCTTGACATTGCCGCGCTGATTTTCGGCGGTCATGGGCTCGCCGCGCCGCAACAGCGCGTTCCCGCCGAGAGCCGCAACGATCAGCATCTCAATTGCCGATCGTCGCGACGAGCAGCGCCTTGATCGTGTGCATGCGGTTCTCCGCCTGGTCGAACACGATCGACGCGCCCGATTCGAAGACCTGATCGGTGACCTCCATGCAGTCGATGCCGAATTCGCGCGAGACCGAGGCGCCGACCTCGGTCTCGGTATCGTGGAACGCCGGCAGGCAATGCATGAATTTCACGTGCGGATTGCCGCTGGCCGACATCACCTCGCTCGTCACCCGATAGGGCGTCAGCAGGCGGATACGCTCGGCCCAGGCCGACTTGTCCTCACCCATGGAGAGCCAGACATCGGTGTAGATGAAGTCGGCGCCTTCGACGCAGCTCTTCACGTCTTCGTCCAGCCTGAAGCGGCCGCCGCTGCGCTCCACCAGGGTTCTGACATGGGCGCAGAACTCGTCGTCCGGCCAAAGCTCCTTGGGTGAAGCGATGCGCATGTCGACGCCGACCTTGGCGGCGCCCACGGCCAGGGATAGCGCGACATTGTCCCGACCCTCGCCGACGAAGGCGACCGTCATGTCGGACAGATGCTTATGCGTGAATTCACGCATGGTCATGAAATCGGCGAGGATCTGCGTCGGGTGCGCTTCATTGGTCAGGCCGTTGTAGACGGGTACGCCGGCATGCGTGGCAAGCAGCTCGGCCTGATGTTGCGCAAAGCCGCGATATTCGATCGCATCATACATGCGGCCGAGCACGCGCGCGGTGTCCTTCATGGACTCCTTGTGCCCGATATGGCTGCCGCTTGGGCCGAAATAGGTGACGTGGGCGCCCTGATCGTAGGCGGCCACTTCGAATCCCGTCCGGGTGCGGGTCGAGTCCTTTTCGAAGATGAGCGCGATGTTCTTGCGAACGAGGCGCGGTATCTCGTGCCCGGCCTGCTTGGCTGCCTTCAGATCGGCGGCCAGCTTCAGCAGGAAGCGGATCTCGTCCGCCGAAAGGTCGTCCAGCGAGAGCACCGAGCGTCCATGAAGGTTGATCGACATTGGGGGTCCTTTCAGAGCGGGTCTCGGGCGATGGGGCAGGTCATGCAATGGCCGCCGCCGCGGCCGCGGCTGAGCTCGGCACCCTCGACGGTGATCACCTCGACTCCCGCGCGGCGCAGAAGCGTGTTGGTGTAGACGTTGCGGTCGTAGCCGATGACGACGCCCGGCTCGACGGCGACGACGTTGTTGCCGTCGTCCCACTGCTCGCGCTCGGCCTCGTAGCGGTCGCCGCCAGTGGCGATGATCCGCAGCGATTTCAGCCCGAGAGCCTCCGCGACCACCGAGATGAAGGGCTCCTTCTCCTCCCTGACCTCGACCGCCGCATCGCCGTCTCCCGGCCGAATCGAGAAGGTGCGCAGCCTTTCGACCACGGGCGGGTACATGGTGGCGAGATCGCGGTCGCAGAAGGTGAAGACGGTGTCGAGATGCATGAAGGAACGGTCGCGCGGCATCAGAGCCGCGATCACGCGCGTGGCCTCTCCGGCCGCGAACAGGCTTCGCGCAAGATCGCCGACCGCTTGCGGCGTGGTGCGCTCGCCCATGCCGACCAGAACGACGCCTCCGCCGACAGGCATGACGTCGCCGCCTTCGAGGCTGACGCCCGTTCCGGCCCGGGGCGAGACGAACGGGATGCCGCTGTCGCGGAACCTTGGATGGAAGCGATAGACAGCCTCGACATTGGCCGCCTCGGGCCGCCTGGCCGGCCAATACATCGGGTTGGCCGACACGGAGCGGTAGATCCAGCAGGAGCTGTCACGGGTGAACAGCTGGTTGGGAAGCGGCGGCAGCACGAAGTCCTGCGGCGCGAGCGTCCTTCCGGTCAGGCCCTTGGGCTCGAACGGCAGTTCGGCGCGCGCAATGCCGCCGACGAGACAGGTTGCCAGCAGGCCGGCCGACATTTCGTTCAGCCAGCCACGCATCTCGTCGACCATGTCGAGGCCGACCACGCCGGCATGCACCCGGCGGTCGAGAAGCCAGTCGCGGGCCTTGCCGATGGCCATTGTCTCGGCAAGCAGCTCACCGAACGAATGCACCACCACGCCGCGCTCGCGCAACGCGTCGACGAAGACGTCGTGTTCCTGGCGCGCCCGCTTTACCCACAACACGTCGTCGAATAGCAGCGCCTTGCAGTTATCCGGCGTTAGCCTGCGCAGGCTGAGATCCGGCCTGTGGACCATGACCTCGCGCAGGCGGCCGACCTCCGAATGCACTCCGAGATTTGTCATTGTATGGCCTCTCAAAGCGCGCTGACAGCGCCGGTCCACATCTCGTAGACGGCAAGGATTGCGACCGCTACGAGCGCGACGGCGATGATGGCTTCCACCGGGTGGAAGACACGCTGGTTGCCTTCGCGGCGAGCCCATACGTAGAAGATGATGCCCGGGGCATAGAGGATCGCGCACATGAACAGGTACGCAGGCCCCGCCGCATAGACGAGCCACAGCCCGTAGATCGTTGCCAGCACGCCGGCGACGAGCGGTCCGGTGCGCCCTTCGCCGCCTTGGTAGCTTTCTCCGGTCAATGCCAGTTTCGCGGCGAAGGCTCCGGAGAAAATGTAAGGCACGAGGATCACCGTCGAAGCGATGTAGAAGAGCGCCTGGTAGGTGCTCTGGGCAAAGAGCGTGATCACCAGGAAGGCCTGGACGAGCAGGTTGGTGATCAGCAGCGACGTCGAGGGAACGCCGCGCTCGCTTTCCCGGCCGAAGAACTTCGGCAGGGTCCCGTCCTTTCCGGCCACATGCGGAACCTCCGCCGCAAGCAGCGTCCAGCTCAGGAAGGCGCCGATGACCGAGATGACGAGCGCGAGATTGATGAGCACGGCGCCCCAAGGTCCGACGACCGCCTCGAGCACGCCCGCCATCGACGGGTTTTTCAGGGCGGCGAGTTCGGGCTGGCTCAGGATGCCGAGCGAAAGCAACGAGACCAGCGCATAGAGGGCAAGGCAGGTGAAGAAGCCGAGCACAGTTGCCGTCGCAATGTCCTTGCGGCGCTCCGCCCGGGCGGAGAAAACGCTGGCGCCTTCGATGCCGATGAACACCCAAAGCGTCACCAGCATCGTGCTCTTGACCTGGGCGGCGATGGTGCCGAGCGAAGCGCTGCCGAGCCCGGTGAAATCGAGTGTCCAGACATTGAGCTTGAACGCGACGGCCACGATCCCGACGAACAGGACGACAGGCGCGATCTTGGCCACGGTCACGATGGTGTTGACGACCGCCGCCTGACGGATGCCCGCAAGGATCAGAACGTGGATGAGCCACAGCAGGATCGATGCACCGAGCACCGCCTGCCACGTGTTTCCGTCACCGAAGGCGGGGAAGAAATAGGACAGTGCGCTGAAAACGATCACCGCGTAGGAGACGTTGCCGACCCATGCGCTGATCCAATAGCCCCAGGCACTGTTGAAGCCTACGAACGGACCGAAGCCGGCCTTGGCATAGGCATAGGGGCCGGCGTCGAGGTCGGGACGGCGCACCGCCAGCGACTGGTAGACAAACACCAGCGCAAGCATGCCGACCGCCGTAATGGCCCAACCGATCAGGATCGCGAGCGGACCGGCGCCGGCCGCCATGTTCTGCGGCAGGCTGAAGACGCCCGAGCCGACCATGGAGCCGATGACGAGCGCGGTCAGCGACCCCAGCCGGAGCTTCGCCGAAGCCGGGGTCGCGGTTCTTTCCCGAATGGGGACGTTGATGTCTGTTGTGGCCATGAGGCCCTCCCACCTTTGCAATGATGGGGGCCATTCAACAGGAAAGCGGGCCGGCAGCTTTGATACGGGTCAAATCAGAATGATCCCAGCGCGAGCGTCACGGCCGCGACAACCCTACCGAAGCAGCATGGCGCCGTAGCCCGCGGCAGCGGCGGTCAAGGTCATGCCGGCCAGGGGCAACCAGAATCTCACCGGACCCGCGAATACGGCCAGAAACAGGCGTCCGATTGCGTTGGCCATCAGCGCCGTCAGCACCGCATGTCCAACGGTTTCGATCGGCATCGACTGCTTGACCAGCCGTATGGCGCTGAGCACCGAAGCGTCGACGTCAAACGCGCCCGCGATTGCGGAACTCGCCAGCAGGCCTTGTTCCTTGAATTGGAACGCCAACGCGGCGCTCGCTGTCGAGGCGCCCGCGAACAGCAGCGCAAAGATCAGCAACGGCACCAGTTCGAACGGATTGCGCGTCGCGCCGGGGCTCTCTGGCTTGCTGCCGCGAATTGCCAGCGCAATCGTTCCGCAGACGCCGAGTGTCAGCGCGGCAGCGAGCGCGGGTATGGCGATGTAAGCGGTCACCGGCGGCGCCAGTATCAAAACCACGAGGCAGACACGCAAGATTGAGATCATAGCGGCCAGCGAAGCCGCGCCGGCGAAGGACAAGGAATTGTCCGACCGATTGGCCGTGCGGGCCAGTGACAGGGTGACGGCGGTCGATGAGACCACGGCGCCGGCGAGCGCGCTCACAATCAGACCGCGGGCGTTTCCGAAGACGCGCCCCGCGACATAACCGACGAAGGAAATCGAGGCCATCAGCACCGTCAGGAGCCAGATCTCCCGCGGGTTGAAGCCGCCCCATGGGTCAAATGGACGGTCCGGCAGCAGGGGCAGGATTATGGCGGTCATCACCGCCAGAACCAGTGCCGAGCGAAGCTCGATCCAGGTCAGACGTTTCAGAAGCCCGTGCAGGATTTCGCGGCTGGCAAGGAGCGCCGCGAGCGCTGCGCCTCCCGCGGCGGCAACGCGAAAGTCGCCGGCCACGCAGAGCGCGCCAAGCGTAAAGACGGCCAGGCCCGCGATAACGGTTGTGACGCTGAAATCCTCGTCATGCGCGGCTTCGCGTGCCTTGTACCAAGCGAAAATGCCAGCGAAGGCAAGGAAGCCTGCAACCAGCACCGACATTGCGTTGAGCGCTTCGGCCAATGCCGCAACCAGGCCGCCGAGAAGCCCGGCGATGCCGAAGGTGCGAATGCCGGCTGTCCGGCTGCGGTCGGGCGCATCGCGCTCTCTCCAGCCGCGTTCCAACCCGACAAGCAGGCCTATTGCCAAGGCGACCCCGAGCCGGGCAATGAGCGTGTCCATGGCGGCTACCTCAGATTGGCTGCATACGCTGCCAGCTGCTTTGGCCAGCGGTCGGCTTGGCGCGGCTTCCGCCTCGGCCTCGCCATGTAAGGCTAGCTCTCCAACGCTTCGCGGCCCGAAACTTCGGCGATGGAGACGCGGAAGAACACGTGGGGCAGATGCTCCAGATCCGAGGCTGCGGCCGGCTTGAGCGCGCCTGGCTCCCACCAGTCGAAGTGCTTGCTCAGCACGAACCATGCATGGTCACGCTGCGCCTCGTGTCCGATCCGATCGGGAAGTTCTTCATAACGGCCGGTGACGATGACGCTTTTCCAACCGTGACCCGTGCCGGCGGCGTCGACCTGCACGGACACGAGCGGATTGGCGCGCATCCAGTCGATCTTCTTGCCCGGCAGGGAGAAGGCATAGAGGTGGTTGTCCGCATGCGCGTAATGGAACGGAACGACGTAGGGCCGCCCGTCCTTCGCGCAGGCCAGCCGGCCAGCGCGATTGGCCGTCAGCAGTTTGGTGCATTCCAGAGTGGACAAAGCGCGGATCTGCATCGGCGGGACTCCTAGCTATCGGTCTCGCGCCGCGATCTTTTCGCGGTGTGCTGGCCGGAGCGCCTTCTTTCGTCGGCATTTCCGCGGGCGAGGGCCATGATATCCAGAACCTCGTTGTCGGAGAGCTGCGGGAAGTTGCCGTAATAATAGCTCAGCGCCCGAAAACGTGCAGGCTGATTGAGGCAGATCAAATCCGCTTC
>NZ_RZRY01001460.1:0-554 GCF_003998035.1 Mesorhizobium sp. M2A.F.Ca.ET.039.01.1.1
GATTCTAGGTTTTCTCGTATCGAAGATATGGCCCCGCCGTTTTCAGTCAGTCGAACTGAAGGGCAGGCCTGCCGTAGATGCTTGCTCGCATCCTATTCTAGCGGTCGCGCCCGATTGTATTGTTTGCGTAGGTCGCCCTGGGCTGCGTTGAAAAGCCCTATCGTTTTACAAATGGACGGTAGTTCAGTCCGTGCTGTTCTGTACCAGATTGACACTGAGAGAGGAGGGAGAGCGTCGTGCAAAAAGTCTATTCGAGCGCTGTGGAGTCGATAGCAGGTCTGCTCGCCGACGGGATGACACTAATGTCGGGTGGCTTCGGCCTTTGCGGAATACCCTCCGCTCTTATTGAGGCGATCCAGCTCTCCGGGGTGACCGGACTAACTATTATCTCCAACAACGCTGGCGTCGATGGGTTCGGGCTCGGACTACTTCTTGAAAGTCGTCAAATCAGTCGAATGGTGTCGTCCTACGTCGGGGAAAACAAGCTGTTTGCTCAGCAGTACCTGGCTGGCAAACTGCAGATCGAGTTCAACCCGCAAGGGACTCTCGCAGAG
>NZ_RZRY01001461.1:0-550 GCF_003998035.1 Mesorhizobium sp. M2A.F.Ca.ET.039.01.1.1
CATCAGCAGCGCTCCCAGCATAGCGCCGAGCACGGTGCCGGAACCGCCGGCGAGCGAGGTGCCGCCGATGACGGCCGCGGCGATGACCAGCAGCTCGTCAAGCGTTCCGAGCGCATTGGTGGATGAATTCTGCCTGGCCGACGAGATCGCCGCCGCGATCGTCGCCAGCACGCCCATGATCATGAATACCTTCATGGTGATCCAGCGCGTGTTGATGCCGGCGAGGTTGGCCGCTTCCGGATTGCCGCCGATGGCGAAGACATAGCGGCCGAAGCGCGTGCGCTTGGTGACGAAGGTCATGATCAGGCCGACGGCGACCGCCATCAGCACCGGAATGGCGATGCCATGCGCGATGAACAGTCCGCCTTCGGGAACGGTGATGTTGTTGGCGGCGGCATAGCGGTTCACGATGCCGATCGGCCACGGATAGGAATTGGCAAGCCACACAGCGCCCAGGATGATCGCGCAGGTGACCGTGGCGAGCAGCGTCTCGGCCCAGACCGGACGCAGCGGGAAGCGGAAGCGCTTGCGCTGCACGCGACCGTTATAG
>NZ_RZRY01001462.1:0-550 GCF_003998035.1 Mesorhizobium sp. M2A.F.Ca.ET.039.01.1.1
AGGCCTAGGTGATCTTGGGGTTGGCAATTCGACCATTGCGGCTGCGCTCTGCGCTGCGTTGTTCGGCGGCAATGGAGTGGATTGGGTCGGGCCGGGGTCTGGCGCCGATGCGGCGACGATGGCGCGAAAGGCCGAGGTCGTGGACCGGGCGCTGGCGTTCCATGGTTCCGGCCTCGGCGATCCGCTGGAGGCCCTGCGACGGGTCGGCGGCCGCGAGTTCGCGGCGATCTGCGGCGCTATTCTTGCGGCCCGCATGGAGAAGATTCCCGTCTTGCTCGACGGATTCGTGGCGACTGCCGCGGCCGCTGTTCTGCAAGCGGCCAGTCCCGGCACGCTCGATCATTGTCTGCTTGCCGGTCTGTCGCCCGAGCCTGGCCATGCCAAGGCTGCCGAAAGGCTCGGACTGCGGCCGCTGCTCGATTTCGGCATCAGCCATGGCGAAGGGGTAGGGGCTGCTCTCGCTGCCGGCATCGTCAAAGCCGCGGCGCTGACCAGCTCGGGCATGGCGATGGCTGTCCGGCTATAACGCCGCGGATGACGTCAGCGGCGG
>NZ_RZRY01001463.1:0-547 GCF_003998035.1 Mesorhizobium sp. M2A.F.Ca.ET.039.01.1.1
CGCAAGGCGCGGTCTCGCCGAGACCATGGACGAGGCGATCCGCTACCCGCTGGTCCCCCGCCATGACGGCTCGGAGACCGCGCCTTGCGTGCTCGCCGGCCCGACCTGCGATTCGGCCGACGTGATGTATGAGAAGACGCCTTATCCGCTGCCCTTGTCGCTGACCATCGGCGACGAGGTGCTGATCGAAGGCACCGGGGCCTACACGACCACCTACTCGGCGGTCGCCTTCAACGGCTTCGAGCCTCTCCGATCCTACGTGATCTGAGCCGTTCGCAAGAACCGCTCAGATCGACCGGCGCGGGCGCCTGTCGCCCGCCCAGGCTCGCTTGTGGAACAGATCTCCGCTCGTGAAGGATCGCGGATATGGAATACCTGATCAAATCGGCCATCGCGGCCACCGAAATTGCCCCCTCGTCCGGACCGTCGGATGAGCTTTTCTCCGCGGGGGAGAAGAGCCCGATTGCGGCAGTGCTTCGTGGCGCATTTTCTTACGGCGAACCGGTTTCCACTTCGCCTGAAAATGCGCTGGCGCCCTCCCTTGCCC
>NZ_RZRY01001464.1:0-547 GCF_003998035.1 Mesorhizobium sp. M2A.F.Ca.ET.039.01.1.1
CGGCATGTCGCTGGTGCCGAGTTCCTTGGCGAGCTTGCGCGAGGTCAGCTTCTGGCCAGGCTGCAACTGTCCGGACATAAGGGCCCGAACCAGCTCCAGATAGACTTTCTCATGCAGTGGAACGGTATCGACAGCGGTCAGTCCGATTCGCGATTTGTCGGCCATTGGCTCTCGTTGCTTCGTCGTCCTGAAAGCTGCTTCGTCGCTCTATCCGCCGCGGGGACAGGTTCCGATGGCATTGGGACGCACGATAGACGGTTAACGCGCGCTGCCGCAAGGGAGCGCGCGCCCGTCCCCCAACCGCGTCATTGCGACTGCGACGTTATCGGACCCCGATGCCCGCCAAAAGGCCGCCGTCTATCCTGTAGTCCGCCCCGGTGCAGAAGCTTGCCTTGGACGAGCATAGGAAGGCGATCAGTTCCGCCACTTCCTCCGGCTCGCCGATGCGGCCGAGCGGATGCGCTTCGCCGAAGCGTTTGAAGGCCGCCTCGACATCCGCATTGGGATCGTCGGCGCGGGCGGCGCGTTCGAGGATCGGGGTACGCAC
>NZ_RZRY01001465.1:0-545 GCF_003998035.1 Mesorhizobium sp. M2A.F.Ca.ET.039.01.1.1
GGCCCAGCGCTACTGCCGCAAGCCGCAATCGTCCTCGAAATGCCATGACTTTTCCAATTCCCGCCGGTGACGCCGGCTTTGTTCTGATTGCTAAAATATGTGGCAGAAGCGGCGGTCAACGGGAAGTCACGTTGCGGTGAAATTTTTGCTGTTGCAGCCGCAGGTAAGGGCGCAATAGGAGAGCGTTTGCATTTCAAGGCGCGGTTCGATTCGGGAGCAGCATCCCCGCCATGTGGCAAACTCTCCTGACCCCTGTCGATCTTTATTGCGAACGGACGGGATCAGGACTTTGGGCCGAGTCGGCTAATGCTTTGACCAACCTTGCTTTCATTGCCGCGGAACTGTGGGGCGCCCGGCAAGTGCGGCGATACAAGACCGGCACCTTCGCCGAGGTGCTGGCCTGGTGGATGGTCGTGATCGGCATCGGCTCGACCCTGTTCCTCGCCAGCAAAAGCACGATCTGGGCCGACATCCTGCCGATCGCCGGTTTCACGCTGGCCTACACGCTGTTCAACCTGCGCCCGAAGGGAGTAGGGGAGTAAGGC
>NZ_RZRY01001466.1:0-543 GCF_003998035.1 Mesorhizobium sp. M2A.F.Ca.ET.039.01.1.1
GCCGAATTCACGAACTCGGCGGAAGCCGCGAGCACCACCTTGCCGCCGCCGGCGACATACTTGCCGAAGTCCGACAAGGTGGCGAGCTTGTTCTCGTCAGCCACTTCCTTGCGCAGCGCGATCGCCCAGGTGTTGTTGGCCGGCGACGGCGACAGCCACACGATCTTGTTGGCATCGTAGTCGAGCTTCTTGGCGGTCTCGTAGCCCTTGGCGGCGTCCTTCCAGACCGGATCGTCGGCCTTCTGGAAGAAGAAGGCGGCATTACCCGTATATTCTGGATAGATGTCGATCTCGCCAGCGGTGATCGCCTTACGCACCACGGGCGTCGCGCCGAGCTGGATGCGGTCGGTGGTCTTGATGTTGTTGGCGTTGAGCACGAGCTGGATGATGTTGCTCAGCACGCCGCCTTCGGTGTCGATCTTGGAAGACACCACCACCTGGGCATTCGCCGATGCCGTCGCAATACCAAGCGCCATCGCCGCGAAAGCGAGCTTTCTAGCTGAAAACATTGTGAAAATCCCTTGCTATAAGCCGTTCAGTCGG
>NZ_RZRY01001467.1:0-543 GCF_003998035.1 Mesorhizobium sp. M2A.F.Ca.ET.039.01.1.1
CAGCGCTGCCGGGCTCGTCCTGGCCGCGGGGAAGGGATGGATACCTCCGAACGCGCCTGTAGCCTCTTCTCCGCCGTGGGCGGCGCCGAGGAAAGCCCACAGCATATGGTAGGTATGCGAAGCCTCGTCGAAGGCTACCGCCCGCCAACCAGTCCACCGACGTCGCGCGTCGGACCGACGAAGAGGCAAGTGCCGCGAAACGCCACGCCTGTCGCCCGCGCGAGACCGAAGCACGCGACGAGGCGGCGGCCTGTCCAGGCGCAGCCGCCCGCACCACAAGCCGACGCGCCGAAGTTTCGTTCATGCGGCGGACGGCCAGGGTTCTATCAGATTCCGGCGTCGTAGAAGTCTCCACAGGGTAGGTCCAAAGTGTCTGACAACCCCTAGCCGCGCCGAACGGCGGGAAGCGCGCCATACGCCGGCTTGAATGCCAAAGGCGATCGCCGCCGTCACGCGGTCTCGCCCTTAACGATTGAGGTTCCTATGCTTGCCCCGAACGGAGCCAAGCCAATCAAGTACCTGGGAGTCCGCCGTGCTCTCGCC
>NZ_RZRY01001468.1:0-542 GCF_003998035.1 Mesorhizobium sp. M2A.F.Ca.ET.039.01.1.1
GCGTTGGTGTAGCGCAGCGTCGCCCATTCGCCGAAGCGGGCGACGTCCATGCCCCAGACGTCGAAGCCCGGATCGCCATGCACCATCCAGTTGGAGAGCGCCAGGCCGACGCCGCCGCCCTGGCTGAAGCCGGCCATGACGGCGCAGGCGCACCAGAAATTGGTCAGGCCCTGCACCGGGCCGACCAGCGGGTTGCCGTCGAGCGCGAAGGTGAAGGGTCCGTTGATGATCTGCTTGATGCCGGTCTTCTGGAAAGCGGGGAAATGGCGGAAGCCGACTTCCAGCGACGGCGCGATGCGGTCGATGTCCGGCTCCAGCAGCTCATGGCCGAAATTCCACGGCGTCTCGAATTCGGACCAGACCTTGTTGGCCTTCTCATAGGTGCCCATGAGCATGCCGCCGCGCTCCTGGCGCAGGTAGAGCTCGCCGTCGAAATCGACCGCGTGGATGATCTCGGTGCCGGTCTTCTTGTTCCAGTCGGCGACCTCCGGCATGTCCTCGGTGATCAGGTACATATGCTCCATCGCCAGCACCGGCAGTTC
>NZ_RZRY01001469.1:0-537 GCF_003998035.1 Mesorhizobium sp. M2A.F.Ca.ET.039.01.1.1
GGAGCTGGTTCTCCTTCAGCGCGGTGAGGCCCGGCTCGGTGACGATGTAGTTCTCGAAGTAGAGCACACGCTCGATGTCCTTGAGGGTCATGTCGAGCAACGTGCCGATGCGCGAAGGCAGCGACTTCAGGAACCAGATATGGGCGACGGGCGCGGCGAGCTCGATATGGCCCATGCGCTCGCGGCGAACGCGCGACAGCGTGACTTCGACGCCGCATTTTTCGCAGATGACGCCCTTGTACTTCATGCGCTTGTACTTGCCGCAAAGGCACTCATAGTCCTTGATCGGACCAAAAATGCGCGCGCAGAACAGGCCGTCACGCTCCGGCTTGAAGGTGCGGTAGTTGATGGTCTCCGGCTTCTTGATCTCGCCGAACGACCAGGACAGAATCTTCTCTGGGCTGGCAAGCGAGATCCGGATGGAATCGAACACCTGCGCAGGCGCCTGCGGGTTGAAGAGATTCATGACCTCTTGGTTCATGCCGTTCTCCTTTTCGGGGTCCTCGATAACCCCTTCAATCGATCGCGGACGAAATG
>NZ_RZRY01000146.1:0-11426 GCF_003998035.1 Mesorhizobium sp. M2A.F.Ca.ET.039.01.1.1
GCCGTGCTCCAATTGCTCAAAGCCAGGCTGGCGGAGGGGCGCAAGATCGCCGAGGCCATGCTCAAGGAGGATGGCGGCGGCAATGCCTGCGCCGAGCGGCTCTCGCATCTGATGGATGAGCTGATCCGGGCGCTCTATGATTTCGCCGCCACCCATGTCTACCGGGTAAAGAACCGTTCGGTGGCCGAGCGCATGGCGGTCGTGGCGGTCGGCGGCTACGGCCGCGGCACGCTGGCGCCGGGCTCCGACATCGACCTCCTGTTCCTGCTGCCCTACAAGCAGACGCCATGGGGCGAGCAGATCGTGGAGTATATGCTCTACATGCTGTGGGACATGGGGCTGAAGGTCGGCCACGCCACCCGCAACATCGAGGAATGCCTGCGGCTGTCGCGCAGCGACATCACCATCCGCACCTCGATCCTCGAGGCGCGTTTCCTGTGGGGCGAACAGAAGCTCTATGAAGAGCTGCTCACCCGCTTCGATCACGAGGTGGTGCGCACGACCGGGCCGGAATATGTGCAGGCCAAGCTTACCGAGCGCGACGAGCGCCACGCCAAGGCCGGCGAAAGCCGCTATCTGGTCGAGCCCAATGTCAAGGACGGCAAGGGCGGGTTGCGCGACCTGCAGACACTGTTCTGGATCGGCAAATATTTCTATCGCGTGCGCACCGGCGAGGAGCTGGTCGAGAAGGGCGTCTTCACCCAAGCCGAATATCGCGAGTTCCAGAAGGCCGAGGATTTCCTCTGGGCGGTGCGCTGCCACATGCATTTCCTCACCGGCAAGGCGGAGGAGCGGCTGCATTTCGACATCCAGCGCGAGATCGCCGAACGTCTGGGCTATACGACGCATCCCGGCCTGTCGGCGGTCGAGCGCTTCATGAAGCACTATTTCCTCGTCGCCAAGGATGTCGGCGACCTCACCCGCATCTTCTGCGCGGCTCTCGAGGAAGAGCAAGCCAAGCATGTGCCTGGCTTCAACCGCATCTTCCTCACCTTCCAGCGGCGCAAGCGCAAGCTTGCCGGCACGTCCGATTTCATCGTCGACAACCACCGCATCAACATCGCCGACGACGGCGTGTTCGAACGCGACCCGGTCAACCTGCTGAGGCTCTTCTGGTTCGCCGACAAGCATGGGCTGGAGTTCCACCCCGACGCGCTGAAGCTGCTCACCCGCTCGCTCGGCCTGGTCAACAAGTCGCTCCGGCGCGACGAGGAGGCCAACCGGCTGTTCCTCGACATATTGACCTCGGACCGCAACGCCGAGCTCAATCTCAGGCGCATGAACGAGGCCGGGCTGCTCGGCAGGCTGATCCCCGACTTCGGCAAGATCGTCGCCATGATGCAGTTCTCGATGTACCACCACTACACGGTGGACGAGCACCTGATCCGCTGCATCGGCGTGCTGGCCGAGATCGAGCGCGGCGATGGCGAGAAGATTCACCCGCTGGCGCATTCGCTGATGCCGGGGCTGAAGAAGAGCCGCGAAGCGCTTTATGTCGCGGTGCTGCTGCACGACATCGCCAAGGGCAGGCCGGAAGACCATTCGGAGGCCGGCGCCCGCATCGCCCGACGCATCTGCCCGCATATGGGGCTGTCGCCGGCCGATACCGAGACCGTCGCCTGGCTGGTCGAAAACCACCTTGTGATGTCGATGACGGCGCAGACGCGCGACCTCAACGACCGCAAGACGATCGAGGATTTCGCTTCGATCGTGCAGTCGGTGGAGCGGCTGAAGCTGCTTTTGATCCTCACCGTCTGCGACATACGCGGCGTCGGGCCGGGCGTGTGGAACGGCTGGAAGGGCCAGTTGCTCCGCACGCTCTATTACGAGACCGAGCTGCTGCTGACCGGCGGCTTCTCGGAAGTGTCGCGGGCGCAACGTACCGCCGCCGCGCGCGAACGGTTGGCCGAGGCGCTCTCGGCCTGGCCGGCCAAGGAGCGCAAGCGCTATGTCGCGCAGCACTATGAGAACTACCTGCTGACGGTCGACCTCAACGACCAGCTGCGCCACGCCGACTTCATCCGTGAGGCGGATGCGGCGGGCAAGAAGCTCGCGACCATGGTCAAGACGCATGAATTCGAGGCGGTGACCGAGATCACCGTGCTGGCGCCGGACCATCCGCGCCTGCTTTCGATCATCGCCGGGGCGTGTGCCGGGGCCGGCGGCAACATCGTCGACGCACAGATCTTCACCACTTCCGACGGGCGGGCGCTGGACACTATCCTGATCTCGAGGGAGTTCGACCTCGATGAGGACGAGCGGCGCCGCGCCGAGCGCGTCGGCCGGCTGATCGAGGACGTGCTGTCCGGCAAGAGCTGGCTGCCGGAGATGATCGAGAAGCGCACCAAGCCGAGGCGTGGCGCCAAGGTTTTCAGGATTCCGCCGCGCGCCGAGATCCGCAACACGCTGTCGAACCGTTTCTCGGTGATCGAGGTCGAGGGGCTGGACAGGCCGGGCCTGCTGTCCGAGATCACCGGCACGCTCTCCGACCTTTCGCTCGACATCGCCTCGGCGCATATCACCACCTTCGGCGAGAAGGTCATCGACACATTCTACGTCACCGACCTGACCGGACAGAAGATCGACAGCCCGACACGCACCGCTACCATCCACAAGCGGCTGATCGATACGCTGGAAGGCAATTCGTCGGAACGCAACGGCAAGGCCAAGGCGGCGGCCGAGTGACCATCCATTTGACGCAATTTCCCTGGCAGTCCTTCCCGGCATGAGCCTCGTCAAGAAATTCGCCACCGTCGCTTCCGGCACGCTGATGAGCCGAGCGCTGGGTTTCGGCCGCGAGATGCTGATGGCGGCGGCGCTCGGCACCGGGCCGGTCGCCGACGCCTTCAACGCCGCCTTCCAGTTCCCCAACACTTTCCGCCGACTGTTCGCCGAAGGCGCCTTCAACGCCGCTTTCGTGCCGCTCTTCGCCAAAGAGATCGAGCAGCATGGCAATGAGGGCGCCAAGCGCTTTTCGGAGGAAGTGTTCGGCGTGCTGTTCTCGGCGCTGCTGGCGCTGACGATCGCCATGGAACTGGCGATGCCGCTGATCGTGCGCTACCTGGTGGCGCCGGGCTTTGCCGATATCCCGGGCAAGTTCGAGACGACCGTCACGCTCGCCACGATCATGTTCCCGTATCTCATCTGCATGTCGCTCGGCGCCATGATGGCCGGCATGCTGAATTCGCTGCGCCGCTATTTCGCGGCGGCGATCGCGCCCGCCTTCCTCAACATCATCCTGATCGCCGTGCTGGGTTACGCCTGGTATCACGGGCTGGATGCGCATGGTGTCGGCTTCGGCTTGTCCTGGGGCGTGCTGGCGGCGGGCATCGTGCAGCTCGCCATCGTCTGGATCGCGGTGCGCCATGCCGGCATCTCGATCGGCTTTCGCCGTCCGAAGATGACGCCCAACGTCAAGCGGCTGCTGATCCTGGCGCTGCCGGCGGCGATCACCGGCGGCATCACCCAGATCAACCAGCTGATCGGCACGGCGATCGCCTCGGCGCAGAATAGCGCGGTCTCGTCGCTCGCCTATGCCGACCGCATCTACCAACTGCCGCTCGGCGTCGTCGGCGTGGCGGTGGCAATCGTGCTGTTGCCGGAACTGTCGCGGGCGCTGAAATCGGGCAATCTGGTCGAGGCTGCCAATCTGCAGAACCGCTCGGTCGAGTTCACCCTGTTCATGACGCTGCCGGCGGCGGCGGCGCTCTGGGTGATGTCGGAACCAATCGTGCGGCTGGTCTATGAGCGCGGGGCGTTTGCCGCCAACCACTCGACGCCGATCGTCGCCTCGATCCTGGCGATCTTCGGCCTAGGCTTGCCCGCCTTCGTGCTGATCAAGGCTTTCACGCCGGGCTATTTCGCGCGCGAGGACACGCGCACGCCGATGATCTTTGCGGCCATTTCGGTCGGCGTGAACGTCGCCACGGCGCTCACCCTATTCCCGTCCATGGGGGCGCCGGGCATAGCGGTGGCCTCGGCCGTCGCGGGCTGGGTCAACGCGCTGATGCTGCTCGCCATGCTGATCCGGCGCGGTCATTGGGGCCGCGACATCCCGCTCTTGAAGCGCATTCCAAGGCTGGTGCTGTCGGCGGTGATCATGGCGACCGCGCTTTACTTCGCCGAGCACTACTTCGCCGCAAGGCTAGGGCCCGGCTCGCCCCTGGTGGTGAAGGCGACGACGCTGTTCGCGCTGATCGGCGGGGGTGCGGCGCTCTATTTCATTGCCGCCTTCGGCACCGGCGGCGCCGAATTCGGCATGATCCGCAGGAACGTGAAGCGGGGCGAGGCAAAATCTGCGCCGCCAGTCACGAAACAGTCTCCAGATCAGTGAGCCTGAATTCGTCGGCGGTGGAAAGCATCGGAACTGCGTAGTAGCGGGCGCAAGCGTAGTGGAAACAATCCGCCATGTTCAGGCGCATGGCGTTGCTGCGAAACCGCGACGCGGCCTCGATAGATAGCGACGCTGCCTCGGGTGCGGGCGGAAGCTCGCGCAACGCAATTGCCCGCTCTTCCAGAAAGCGGCCCACAATCTCCGCACATCTGACGACCGGTATGGCTAGCTTTTCCGGTCGCGCTAGCGCCATCGCCGCCTCCCACACGGCGATGGCGGAAGTGAACGGTGCCGACGCTTCCGTGACCGCTCGCGCGCAGCGCTCGGCTTCGACCTCGTTGCTTAGCATCGCGACGATGGCTGCAGCGTCGACAAACATCAGTCGTCGCCAGACAATTCATCGTAGACCGAACGAGGCAGCGGCTTGCGCGCCTGCTCGCTCAACTCAATTCCAAATTCGGCCCTGAGCCGAGCAGCCGTCTCCAACGGCGTCTCACGATTGCGGCGACGCTCCAAGGCTTCGCGCATGGCGATCACGATGGCCTCGGTGATTCCGACACCCTCGATCCTCGCCAAGGTGCGAGTCAGGCTGTCCGCTTCCTTATTGTTGATATTGATGGTCATCGCTCTCCTACATTTCTCTATGTAGCTAACACAATGTAGCAAACTATGCGAGATACATCAATGGCGGACCCCGGAACGGAAGATACGGGAGCCAGATCAAATCCCAAGATAGGAAGATTGTAGGCGCTAAGCCGGCAGCCTCTTGATCCCGCTGTCCCCTTCGGCCATAAGCGCGCCCGTCGAAAGACTTTCGCCGCGCGCGGTTTCCAGCCGCATGATTGGCTCCAAAAAGTCTGCAACTTTTTGGAATCATGCTTAGACGGCCCTCCACAAGCCATGAGGAACTCATGTCCCCCTTCAAGCCACTCGTCTTTTCGGGCGTCCAGCCGACCGGCAATCTGCATCTCGGCAACTATCTCGGTGCCATCAAGAAATTCGTCGCCCTTCAGGAACAGTCCGACTGCATCTATTGCGTCGTCGACCTGCATTCGCTGACGGCGCAGCTCGTCCATCATGACCTCGGCGACCAGACCCGCTCGATCACCGCTGCGTTCCTGGCCTCCGGCATCGACCCGAAGAAGCACATCGTCTTCAACCAGTCGCGGGTCATGCAACACGCCGAGCTTGCCTGGATCTTCAACTGCGTGGCGCGCATAGGCTGGATGTACCGGATGACGCAGTTCAAGGACAAGGCCGGCAAGGACCGCGAGAATGCCTCTCTCGGCTTGCTCGCCTATCCCAGCCTGATGGCCGCCGACATCCTGCTCTACCGCGCCACCCATGTGCCGGTGGGCGAGGACCAGAAGCAGCATCTGGAGCTCACCCGCGACATCGCGCAGAAGTTCAACAACGACTTCTCCGAGAAGATCGCGGCGCTCGGCGTCGGCGTCGAAATGCAGGTCGGCGAGGAGACCGTGAACGGCTATTTCCCGATCACCGAACCGGTCATCGGCGGTCCGGCGGCGCGCATCATGAGCCTGCGCGACGGTTCCAAGAAGATGTCGAAGTCGGACCCGTCCGACCTGTCGCGCATCAACCTGACCGACGATGCCGACACCATCTCGAAGAAGATCCGCAAGGCCAAGACCGATCCGGAGGCCTTGCCGAGCGAGGTCGACGGGCTCGAAAGCCGGCCCGAAGCGGAAAACCTCGTCGGCATCTATGCCGGCCTGGCCGAGATCTCGAAGGAAGACGTGCTGAAGGAATATGGCGGCCAGCAGTTTTCCGTGTTCAAGCCGGCGCTGGCCGACCTTGCGGTCGAGAAGCTGGCGCCGATCGCTTCGGAGATGCGCCGCATCCAGGGCGACCGCGCCTATGTCGACGCCGTGCTCAAGGACGGCGGCGACCGGGCCCGCGCAATCGCCGAAGGCACGATGAAGACGGTTCGCGACATCATCGGCCTGCTGCAGGACTGACCGACCGGTCTAATAGTTGTTTCGACGCAATTCCGGACGGAAAACCTCTTCACACTTTTCCTGGAATTGCTCCAGGACCATCGCCACGCCGGCCGGCGGCTTGCCGCCGGTTCGCGGCGGTGGCAGATTGCGGCCAATTGATACCGAGCAGATAGACATGGTCTCCAAACGCCTCAGCCGCGAAGCCGGCCATCGCCGCAAATTCCTGGCGATCATCGACGACACGCCCGAATGCGAGCGCGCGGTCGCCTACGCCTCGAAGCGGGCGCAGCACACCAACGGCGTGCTGGTGCTGCTCTATGTCATCGAGCCTGACGACTTCCAGCACTGGCTGGGCGTGGAAAAGATCATGCGCGAGGAAGCAAACGCGACGGCGCGCGGAGCCCTCGACGGCCACGCCAACAAGGTACGCCAGATCGTCGGCATCGAGCCGGAACTGGTGGTGCGCGAGGGCAAGCCAACCGACGAGATCCACAAGCTGATCGAGGACGACCAGGACATCGCCATTCTGGTGCTGGCCGCCGGCGCCGGCAAGGAAGGCCCGGGGCCACTGGTCAGCGCGGTTGCCGGCCGGGGGGCGGCTTTCCCAATTCCTGTCACGGTGGTGCCGCAGAATCTGTCGGATGAGGAGATCGACAGCCTCGCCTGAGATGTGCTGATATTCAGGTGAGGCCGGTCTGCTAACGGCCTGACCTGAATCTCAACACATCTCAAGTGGATGAGGGTCGAAAACATTCCGCCAGCCAGCCGTTCAGGGCGACGCGTTTCGCTTGAATGTCGAGCCGATAGAGCCTATTTAGAATTATTCCAAACTATCGGCCCGGGAAGGGCCTGGAGATACCCATGTTCATCCAGACCGAATCGACGCCGAACCCGGCGACGCTGAAATTCCTGCCGGGCAAGGAAGTGTTACGCGAAGGCACAGCCGATTTCCGCAACGCCGAAGCCGCGGCGGAGGCCTCGCCGCTGGCCGGCCGGCTGTTCGAGATCCCGGGCGTCACCGGCGTTTTCTTCGGCTATGATTTCATCACCGTGACCAAGGACGGCCCGGACTGGCAGCATCTGAAGCCGGCCATCCTCGGCGCCATCATGGAACACTTCATGTCTGGCGCGCCGGTCATGGCCGCGGCCGCTCCGGCGAGCGAAGCCGGCGGGACCGGCGAGTTCTACGACAAGGCCGACGAGGAGCTGGTGCTGACCATCAAGGAACTGCTCGACACGCGCGTGCGTCCCGCGGTTGCCCAGGACGGCGGCGACATCACCTTCCGCGGCTTCGAGAACGGCACCGTGTTCCTGCACATGAAGGGCGCCTGTGCCGGCTGCCCGTCGTCGACCGCGACGCTGAAGCACGGCATCCAGAATCTGCTTCGCCACTTCGTTCCGGAGGTCCAGCAGGTCGAGCAGGTCGCCTGACGCCCATTGATAGTTCTACCCTGCTGGCCATCTGCTTCGGTTTTCTGCGCTTCCGGTGCTCACGTACTTAAACGTACGCTCCGCTCCGGTTCTCGAAAACCAAACCATATGGATTCAGCAGGACGAACTCTCAAAAGGGCGTCGAGCCGCACCACCCAAGAAACAAAAAACCGGGCCCCAACAGCCCGGTTTTCTGTTTTTGGACGTCTTGTTGTTGCCTAGACGGTCCGCCTGCGAAAGCTTTTGGCCTTGGCCTTCGTGATCACATCACGATGACCTTGGCGCCGACCGACGCGCGGTCGTAGAGGTCGATAATGTCCTGGTTCATCAGCCGGATGCAGCCCGACGACATCGCCTTGCCGATCGAGAACCATTCCGGGCTGCCATGCAGGCGGTAACCCATGTCGCCGCCCTTGTTGAAGAGGTACATGGCGCGCGCGCCGAGCGGGTTCTTCAGCCCCGGTTCCATGCCGCCGGCGAACTTGGCGAGCTCGGGCTGGCGCTTGATCATCTGCGAAGGCGGCGTCCAGGTCGGCCATTCGCGCTTCAGCGCGATGTGGGCGGTGCCGTGCCACTCGAACCCCTCGCGGCCGACGCCGATGCCGTAACGCATCGCCATGCCGTCGCCCTCGATGAAGTAGAGGAACTTGTTCTGGGTGTCGACAATGATGGTGCCCGGCTTCTCCGAAGTGTCGTAGCGAACTTCCTGCCGGTGGTACCTGGCGGGCACCTTCTCGATCGGGATGCGCGGCAGCTGATAGCCGGCATCGGTCATCGCGCCATAGTTGTTGGTGAACAACTGCCCGCCGATGGTGCTGCAGCCGCTGACCGCGGTCGACAGCGCAAGGGCGGCGAGGATTGCAAACGACTTCAAGCGCATGAAAAGGTCCGACGCCCTGTCTCTGTATCAGCGGCACGAGTCGGCCGCTTTCTTGCCATCATTCATGCTGGCATTTCTTTTGCTTGCCAAGCGCGCACTGCCTATATGCAAGGCCTTACCTGACGGTAGATGCCGAACTGCGGCATTTCCGCAACAGGCCTCACAGGATTGTGAAACAAAATCAATGAGGCGGCTTCAGGCGCCGCCGGGGACTTGAGGAGAGCGCCATGAATGTCGGAGACGCCGCCGAACGTTCCGGCCTGCCGGCCAAGACCATCCGCTACTATGAGGAGATCGGCCTGATCCGTCCGGCGCGAGCCGATAATGGCTATCGCGACTACTCCGGCGAGGATATCCACCGGCTCGCCTTCCTGCGCCGCGCGCGCAATCTCGGCTTCTCAATCGACGATTGCAGGCAGCTTATGGCGCTCTATCAGGACCGCGACCGCGCCAGCCACGACGTGCGCGAGATCGCCGCCGCCCATGTCAGGGCGATCGAGGAAAAGGTACGCGAATTGCAGTCGATGCGCTCGACGCTGCAAAAGCTGATCCACGCCTGCCATGGCGATGACCGGCCGGACTGCCCGATCCTGGACGACATGGCGGGCGCGGCCTGAGGTCCGAGGTCCGCCAGCGCTTCCAGAAATCGCGGTGCGGGGCGAGTAGCTCCTCCGCGATTTCGGGGAAAGGACCAAAGACTTCGATCTTCTTCTGGCCGGAAGCGAAAACGGTGCGCGAGGCGAGGTTCATCGTCGGATTCTCCTCGTGATCGCCGGTGAGCGCCAGCAGATCGGTTTCCTCGAAGCCGTAGACCAGCCGCCCGATATTCGCCCAATACATGGTGCCGGCGCACATCGCGCAGGGCTCGCCGGTCGTGACCAGCGTGCATTGCCACAGGAACTCCGGCTCATAGGCGGCCGCAGCGCGGCGGGCGAGCTCGGTCTCGGCATGGCGCACCGTATCGAGATTGCCCTGCCGCATCAAAACGCGATCGCCCGGTCCGACCAGCACGGAACCGAAAGGATGATGCCCATGCGACGCCGCCTCGCGCGCGACGGCGTCGGCGGAGCGCAGGTGTGCGAGCATCTGATCACGGGTCATGGGAACACCTCTCATGGCGAGATTGCTGCCAAGGGAACATGATTAGCAAGAACTTCTCTTCGCTTGCGCCGCCATTTCGAGTGAGCGCTTGCAAGGACCCCTATCCATCCGGGCGTTGGGGTTTCGTCACGCTGGCTTTTGTCCATCTTCGCCGCCATCATGGGCCATTGGGCATCCAGGAAGATATCGAACGCGTCGAGCAGCACATCCGCGAGATTGAACAGCGGATAGAGCGCCAGCGCGGGGTGATCACCCAAGCCGAGGAAAGCGTCTTGCCGACGGACGGCCCGCGCAACTTCCTGTGGTTCCTGAAGGAAGCGCGGAGCCTAAGCCGGGATCACCTCGCCAGGCTTCTGGCGGACTAATTTCGGGCGAAGGATTCGCAGTAACGGTGTGGCAGCCTTCATCCCCAAGGGCTGGCCCGCAAACCCGTTAGCCATACAATGCGCGACAGTCCGCAGGTGCGTCTGCTCGGCTTTCCCAACCATAATCGCAAAGGACGCTAGTTGGCCCGAATGCGATAGTCGCGAAGTGCCACTACAAGCTGGAAGCGTTCTCTCGCAGCCATCGAAGAAAGGGCCGCATTGTGCCGACCGCCAACGCCTCTACAAGTGCGGCGCCTGCCGTTCGCCGCCAAGGAACAGTTTCCCGCGTCGCGAGTTTCTAGAGCTAGGCGGACGCGCGTCCCGATTTGAAGGCGGCCATTGTGATGCACCAGAGCGAAGACACCAAAAAGCTTGCTAAGGAAGTCTATGAGCGGGAATGGAAAAGCCTGGTCCGCATCAAGGAAACTCAGGAACTCATAGAGACCAACCGCCGGCTCACAGAGAGGTCCCGCGAACTGTCAGCCATGCTCTTGGCAGGGCTGGCAACCGGATTTGAGATCCAAGAGTAATCGCCCCGCCCACGGCGATTGTATATTTGACAGACCCAGGCGTTTACGTAACAGAGTTACAACGTCGCGAATAGGCCGGCCTGCCCTTCCATAAGGCGGGCCATTCGCGTTATAACTTAGTCCTTGCTTGGGGGGACAACTATGTTTTCTAGGGATGTGCAGTTCAGTCTAATGCTTACGGTTGCGGTGGGTGTCGCAGCAATCATATGCGTTCTCTTATATCAGAAATACAAGTACAGGCCGCTACTCGTCATTCGCTTGTTTGTTCTGATTCTTGTGGCAACGCTTTCGTTGGAATTGCAGATGGTCATCCATTTTAGCAAGCCAATGGCTGCCGCAACCCAGCCCCACACCAGCGGATGAATGCGGCACTCGCGTTTTCGTCTGTGAAAAGCGGGTAGGACAACCCATGAGAGTCGTCGCGCCCATCCAAATCGACTAATATTTGATTCGGTCTACTCCAGACCGGCCACAGGACCCGCCCTGAACCCGGCGGGGCGCGATCCTGCGTTCCGGTCAACCGGGGATTATCCCGGTGGAGGACAAACACATGAGCCTATCATGTGCGTGGCCTAAGGCGGTGTACGTCACCTTCTACGTACGTATCCGCAACGGACGTCTGGAATTCGTCCGAGAGCATTGCAGGAGCTATCCGTCCCGCTAAGGCGGAAACACTCCCAAGGAACTGGCCCCGCTTTGTGAACTGACCCCATAAAGTTGGACGGTTCATTGAGCTGGTGGATTTAAGGGCTGTGTCCTGTATTGCACAGGGCTCAGCCCTTTCAGTTTCAGTTTGATGCGGCGGTGGTTGTAATAGTCGATGTA
>NZ_RZRY01001470.1:0-534 GCF_003998035.1 Mesorhizobium sp. M2A.F.Ca.ET.039.01.1.1
CGCCCTGCAGCGACAACTGGCCTACGCCGCCGCCCATGACGCGCTGACCGGGCTCGCCAACCGCTCGAGCTTCATGCGCACCATGGAGGAACTGGTCGACCAGTGCCGCCTCAATGGCGGCGAGCATCAGTTCATGTTCGTCGACCTCGACCACTTCAAGGCCGTCAACGACACCGGCGGCCATGCCGCGGGCGATGCGCTGCTCAGGCGCGTGGCCGACACCCTGCGCAATGTGCTTGGCCCGGAAGAGATCGTCGCGCGGCTCGGCGGCGACGAGTTCGCCGTCATCCTCAAATCGGGCGACGCGGCGCGCGGGCCGATCGCGGCGCGCTCGATCATCGATGCCATCTGCAACCTCAATTTCAGCTGGGACGGCCGCCCGCATTTGATCGGCGCCAGCATCGGGCTCGCGCCGATCCGCGCCGGTTGCGGCGAGGTGGATGAGATCATCGCCCGCGCCGATGCCGCCTGCTACGATGCCAAGGCGGCAGGCCGCGGCTGCGTTTCCGCCGCGCCGGACGAAGCTTCGAGAGA
>NZ_RZRY01001471.1:0-530 GCF_003998035.1 Mesorhizobium sp. M2A.F.Ca.ET.039.01.1.1
TGATAGTATCGCAGAGCACCAGCCCGAGGCTTTCCGCCATGCGCTTGCCGATCGCCACGCCCTCGCCGGTGTCGAAACCGTCGAGCGTGCCCTGCTTGATGTTGCTGGAAACGATCGAGATCTTGCCGAGGTCCTCGCCGCGGATGCCGCGCACCAGGGCGCCCGTGCCGCCGCCGACATTGCCTTGCGCCAGCACCTGGCCGTCGATCAGCGGGATCGCGTATTTGACGCCCGAGACGCCGTTGATGCGGCTCGCCACCTGGGCGTAGTCCTCCAGCGGCGAATCGAGCGGCTGCACGATGAGATGGCCGTTGACGCCGAGGATTCGCGTGAGCAGCTCGGCGCGGAAACCGTTCATCACCGCCATGACGACGATCAGCGTCGCGACGCCGAGCATGATGCCGAGGAAGGAGATGGAGGCGATGACCGAGATTACCGTCTCCTTGCGCCGCGAGCGCAGATAGCGCCACGCCACCATGCGCTCGAAGCCGGAAAAGGCGCCCGCTCCTGATTTGGCCGCTGTCGCCGCC
>NZ_RZRY01001472.1:0-528 GCF_003998035.1 Mesorhizobium sp. M2A.F.Ca.ET.039.01.1.1
TGGCAATGCCGTGCTTCGGCTCCGATTGCGCCGGAAGGAGCGAAAGAGCCAGAAACGAGGTCGCGGCGATCAGTTGGACGAGAACGCGGTCCATGACCGTCTCCTTGCCGGGCGGCTTTGTGATTCGCCATGCACCGTAGAGCATTTCGCCATCTGATTGAATCGGCGCGCCAACGGGAATCGGGTTCAGCCGCTCCATCGCCGATCTAGCTCGCTCCTGGGGATGCGAAACCACCAAGAAATCGCGGAAACCGGGCTGGATTCGACGCCGCTGGCAGTGTAACACGCGCTCCGAAGTCATCCTGTTGCCTCATTTGGGCAACAGGTAGCTGGACCGCACGGCACGAAGAAGCCGGTCCCCGTGATCATTTGAGAGGAAAGTGCACCATATGACGATCAACGCGTACCGCCTTTCGGTGCTGGCCGCAGGCGTGGTCGGCGTTCTGGGCGCCGGGCTTTTCACTGCCTCGGCCCAACAGCAGCCGCAGATTCCTCAGGGCTGGTTCAAGGCCTGCACCAAGCAGGCAG
>NZ_RZRY01001473.1:0-526 GCF_003998035.1 Mesorhizobium sp. M2A.F.Ca.ET.039.01.1.1
GACTTTGACGGCTGCTTCGTGATACCAGCCGTCAAAGTCGGCGTGCTCGCCGCGAAGCGTCGCAAGCTCTGCCGCGAATTTCGCCTTGGCGCCTAAATTTGAGGCAGACTTGCGCCCTGCCAGCGGGAACATCAGGATTTTTGCCGACGGACGCGGTTGCATGACCTGCATTGGCGACCTCCTTGCTTGTCTTGAGGCTTGCCGATTAAACTTAGCAAGCAAGATAGGTTCTGCGATTCGTTTAGGCAATATGCCTACAAAAAGATCAATATTTGCCAATTATTTATGCAGAAATCTCGATTGAGCGATCAGAGCGCATTATTGAGGCGGCTGAGCAAAATCCACGTGTTGGCGCGACCATTTTGCCGCACCCGCCGACGGCGGAGTGGCATACGAATTGCTTTTTAACCATCGGCAGGCCGGCAAGCCCGGCCATGCGTTGACGTCGCTTGCGGCGTCCTAGCAACGAGAGGCACTGGAATGACCAAATACAAGCTCGAGTATATCTGGCTCGACGGATATGTCC
>NZ_RZRY01001474.1:0-526 GCF_003998035.1 Mesorhizobium sp. M2A.F.Ca.ET.039.01.1.1
GAGGAAGGGGGCCGCCAGCATGACACCGATGAAGCGGCGCTGGCGCAGGCGCTCGCCCGCGGCGGTAATGGTCGGATGGACCATACGGTCGCAGCCGGCAGCCATCGCGCCAGGCAATTCAACGTATCTGGCCGTAATCGAACTCAACGCACTCGCACCCGATCGTGAACTGCCCTGCTTTTCGCAGATCGCTGTTGTTGTCCTGAAACTCTCATTCAGCGTTTAAGGAATGGATAAGGCGGACCCGGTCGACGCCCGGCCCGCGGCAAATATTGGGACGCCGTCACGGCGAAACCCGGCGATCTCGCGCCATGGTAAACGGAGGGTTATGCAAAACCGGTGGAGGCAAGCTGCGCAGAACCGAGCGTCAATCGCCCTCGTGTTTCAAAATACAATTTAATAACAACAAGATACATGGTTATCGTAAAGTTAATGCAAGCGATGAGATTTAAGTGAAATCGGTTGCAAAACCAATCCTTTCGAATTTGCCTAAAATTTGAGGAAAATTCTCTGTTTGCTTACAAGC
>NZ_RZRY01001475.1:0-524 GCF_003998035.1 Mesorhizobium sp. M2A.F.Ca.ET.039.01.1.1
CCCTCGAAATATCGGCCGAGAAGGGCAACCAGATCCTGGTGCCGAAAGGCTTCGCGCACGGCTTCGTCACGCTCGAGCCCGACACCGAGGTTCTGTACAAGGTCACCGACACCTATTCGCCCGAGCACGACCGGTCGATCCGTTACGACGACCCGGCCATCGGCATCGAATGGCCTGCGATATCAGGCGGGTTCCAGCTTTCGGAAAAGGATCTCAGCGCGCCGGTCCTTGGCATGGCGGAGGTGTTCGCATGAGAGGGTTTCGTGAGGAGGGCCGCGTGAATTTCCTGGTGACTGGCGGTGCCGGCTTCATCGGCTCGGCCGTATGCCGGCATTTGTGCGCCAATCCGGCCTATCGCGTGACCAATCTCGACAAGCTGACCTATGCCGGCAACCTCGCCTCGCTGCGGCCGATCGAGAATGCACACAACTACAGGTTCGAGCAGGCTGACATTTGCGACGAGAAGGCGGTGCTCGACATATTGCGTCGCGACGACATCGACATCGTCATGAACCTGGCAGCCG
>NZ_RZRY01001476.1:0-523 GCF_003998035.1 Mesorhizobium sp. M2A.F.Ca.ET.039.01.1.1
CGGTCAACCACGGCCGCACCGATTCCACCGACGGGCGGGTATTCCCATATGTCTTCCCGCTGCTGCTCAACCCCTACAGCGAGACCTCCGGCATCGTGAACTACATCGCCGCCAAGGAAGGTGGCATCGACAAGCTGAAGGGCAAGAAGATCGTCGTGCTCTATCACGGCTCGCCCTACGGCAAGGAGACGATCCCGATCTATGAATTACTGGCGCAGAAATACGGCTTCACCGTGCAGCAGATCGAGGTGCCGCATCCCGGCAACGAGCAGCAGTCGCAGTGGCTGACGATCCGCCGCGCCAAGCCGGACTTCGTCGTGCTGCGCGGCTGGGGCGTGATGAACCCGGTGGCGCTGAAGACGGCGGTCAAGGTCGGCTACCCGGTCGACCATATTATCGGCAACGTCTGGTCGAACTCTGAAGAAGACGTCATCCCGGCCGGCGACGCCGCCAAGGGCTACACGGCCATCACCACGCAGGCCTCCGGCAACACCTATCCGGTGGTGCAGGAGATCGTGAAGAC
>NZ_RZRY01001477.1:0-523 GCF_003998035.1 Mesorhizobium sp. M2A.F.Ca.ET.039.01.1.1
GTCGAGGAGTTCGCCCGCCGTATCTCCTTGTTCGTTGGATGCCCGCGATGACCCTTGGCCTGAAACTCGCTCCGCAGCACCGCGTCTATGTGGGCTTTGCGATCTATTCCTTTGCCATGGGCAACATCTTCCCGCGCCTGCCCGACATCAAGCGAGCCATGCGGATCGAGGATGGCACGCTCGGGCTCGCCCTGATCGGCACGCCGATCGGCACACTGGTCGCGCTGACGCTGGCGACGCCTATCCTGGAGCGTGTAGGCTTTCGCCGCGCGCTGCTTTGGCTGGTGCCGTTGCTTGGCCTGGCCTATGCGATAGCGATGCACGCGCCTGGCCCGGCGTCTCTGTTCCTGATGCTGGTTCCGGTCGGGCTGATGATCGGCAGCATCGAGATCATCTTGAATGTCGAGGCCGACAGGACCGAGTTCCTGCTCCAACGCCGCATCATGAACCGGGCGCATTCCTTCTGGAGCATCGGCTTCTTCGGCGCCGGCCTGTTCGGCGGCGCGCTGGCGCATCTCGGCCT
>NZ_RZRY01001478.1:0-522 GCF_003998035.1 Mesorhizobium sp. M2A.F.Ca.ET.039.01.1.1
ATACGTGACATGGCAACGATCAGACACGATCTGAACAACGAAATCCACATGGAGAGCCGGCGCCGCGCAGAAGCAGAACAGGGACGTGACGACAACGTACGGGTTACATCTGGACCATCTGAACCGGGCAGCCGTGCGGCGAAGTTGAATGAAGAGTATCGGGCGGATCCGCCACAGCAGCAGGTTCCGCGCTTGAGCGAACTGGAGCGTGAAATCGATGAGCGGCACGACCGCGAGCGCGACGAACGGGAGCGTTAGGTCAGGACAATGAGGCAGCATTGGCACATCAAACCGCTTCCGCCGCCCGACGATAGTGCTGATCGTCCGGATGGCTTTGTGGGATGTGCACTGTTGGCTCTGATTGTCATCGGCCCCCTGATTTTGTTCGGGCATCAGCTGGGTGCTATGGAGATGTGGCTGGTCGACGTCTACAAAGCGGTCGAAAGCTGGCTCGTGCCCGTTCGGGATTGGTTTTTGGGCTAGTGGCGTGCATCAGCACATTGCCGGAGTTCTACTATGGCC
>NZ_RZRY01001479.1:0-522 GCF_003998035.1 Mesorhizobium sp. M2A.F.Ca.ET.039.01.1.1
AAGGACAAGCCCGTCACCATCGATGTCGGCAATAGCGCCGTGCCGATCCTGGTCGCCGTCGAGAAGGCCACGGTGCGCGCCTTCGGCGACGGCAAGGCGCCGATGGTCGATATCGGCACGTCGCTCACCTCGGTCGCCGTCGGCGGCACCCAACTCAACAATATCACCGGCGCGATCCATTCCGACGGCTTCGACATCGAAAACCGCAGCGGACCGGTCAGCATCAAGCTTGCCGCCGCCGGGCTGAAGACCGACGTCGCCACGCTGGCGCCGCTGGTGACCGGGAAGCTCGCCGCCGATCTTTCCGGCACGATCAGCCGCGAGTCCGTGGCCATCGACAAGGGCACCTTGCGCAGCGATGCGCTCAATGCCGGGCTGACGGCAAATGTGGCGCTCGCCGACCTGTCGATGACGCTGAAGATGAATGCCGACGCCGATTCCAAGGCATTGCCGCCGCAGATCAGCTCGCTGCTCGGCGAGCGGGTGAAATTCTCGGCCAGCGCCACGCGCGATCCGCAAGGC
>NZ_RZRY01000147.1:0-11399 GCF_003998035.1 Mesorhizobium sp. M2A.F.Ca.ET.039.01.1.1
CTAGCCGAACATGCCGGACACCGCCGCGAAGCCCCTGAATATCCACGAGACGGCCCTCCTGATCGGCGAGCGCGGCGTGCTGATCACGGGGCCGTCCGGCGCCGGCAAGACGACGCTGGCGCTGGCGCTCCTCGATCATTGCCGAACCCGCGGCATGTTTTCCCGGCTGCTGGGCGACGACCAGCTGTTCGCCGCCGCGCATGGCGGGCGGCTGGTGTGCCGCGCGCCGGCAAGCATCGCGGGACTCTGCGAGGTGCACGGCATCGGGCCGCGGCCGTTGGCCTTCGAGCCGGCCGCCGTGATTGACCTTGTCGTTCGGCTTGTCGAGCCGGCCGATATGGCGCGGCTGCAAGACGAAGCCACCGAGACGATCGAGGGTTGCCGGCTGCCCCGCATCGACATCACCCGGCAAAATGTCACCGCCGCGCTGCCCATGCTGATGGCGCGGCTGGCGATCCAGCCTTTTTCATGATCCGGCCGGGGTTTTTTGCTGCGATGCGTCAAAATGGCCCAAGCCGCCGCAATTTTGGGCTTGTCAACCGGCCGTGCGTCGACAAGATAGCGCTCCCGCCGCCTGGAATGGCTGGCGAACATAATATACGCCTGTGAAGCGGCGATGACGGGAGCCACCAGAGAATGATCGGACTCGTGCTCGTGACGCACGGTCAACTCGCCACCGAGTTCCGGCATGCCGTAGAACATGTCGTCGGGCCGCAAGACAATTTCGAAACCGTGGCGATCGGCGCCGACGACGACATGGAGCAGCGCCGGGCCGACATCGTCGACGCTGTGGCGCGCGTCGACACCGGCGCCGGCGTCATCGTGCTAACCGACATGTTCGGCGGCACGCCCTCCAACCTCGCCATCTCGGTCATGGAATCCGGTCGCACCGAGGTCATCGCCGGCATGAACCTGCCGATGCTGATCAAGCTCTCCTCGATCCGCAAGGGCGACAACATGGCCGCCGCGCTCGATGAAGCGCAGGCGGCGGGCCGCAAATACATCAACGTCGCCAGCCAGCTCCTGAGCAGCAAATGAACGCACCGGCGCAGCAGACGGACGAGGTTGTGCGGGAGTTCCCGATCATCAACCAGCGCGGCCTGCATGCGCGCGCTTCGGCGAAATTCGTCCAGGTTGCCAGCGGCTTCAATGCCACCATCCATGTCGAGAAGGACGGCGTGAAGGTCGGCGGCACCTCGATCATGGGCTTGATGATGCTGGCGGCGAGCCCGGGCTATTCGATCCGCGTGATCGCCAGCGGCCCGGAAGCCGTGCCGGCCATGGACGCGCTGGAGCAGCTGGTCGCCTCGCGTTTCGGCGAGGAAATCTAGTTCCCGGCCTCACATTTCGCGCCTCGAAGACATGCGCGCATAAAGATTTCTTTATGTCCCATTGTCGTATCGCGGCCGATCTGCTAGTCAGGCCGGCAACCGCGCCCTTCCATGCGCCTCCCGGCGCCGGCGCGCATTGAGAAAATCACACCGGAGCACTGCCATGACGGGTAGCAAGGACTATGTGGTCGCCGACATCTCGCTTGCCGGCTGGGGCCGCAAGGAGATCGAGATCGCCGAAACCGAAATGCCGGGCCTGATGGCCTGCCGCGAGGAGTTCGGCGCCAAGAAGCCGCTGAAGGGCGCGCGCATCACCGGCTCGCTGCACATGACGATCCAGACGGCGGTGCTGATCGAGACGCTGAAGGCGCTGGGCGCCGACATCCGCTGGGCATCGTGCAACATCTTCTCGACGCAGGACCATGCGGCTGCGGCGATCGCCGAGGCCGGCATTCCGGTCTTCGCCATCAAGGGCGAGTCGCTCCAGGACTATTGGGATTACACCGACCGCATCTTTCAGTGGACCGATGGCGGCACATCCAACATGATCCTCGATGACGGCGGCGACGCCACCATGTATATTCTGCTCGGCGCGCGTGCAGAGGCCGGCGAGGACGTGTTGTCCAATCCCGGCAGCGAGGAGGAAGGGATCCTGTTCGCGCAGATCAAGAAGCGCCTGAAGGCCTCGCCCAGCTTCTTCACCAAGCAGCGCGAAGCAATCCGCGGCGTCACCGAGGAGACCACCACCGGCGTCAACCGCCTCTACCAGCTGCAGAAGAAGGGCCTGCTGCCCTTCCCGGCGATCAACGTCAACGATTCCGTCACCAAGTCGAAGTTCGACAACAAATATGGCTGCAAGGAATCGCTGGTCGACGGCATCCGCCGCGGCACCGACACGATGATGGCCGGCAAGGTCGCGGTGGTGTGCGGCTATGGCGACGTCGGCAAGGGCTCGTCGGCCTCGCTGCGCGGCGCCGGCGCCCGCGTCAAGGTCACCGAGGTCGACCCGATCTGCGCGCTGCAGGCAGCGATGGACGGCTTCGAGGTGGTGACGCTGGAAGACGCGGCCCCAACCGCCGACATCGTCATCACCACCACCGGCAACAAGGATGTCGTCACGCTCGACCACATGCGGGCGATGAAGGACATGGTGATCGTCGGCAATATCGGCCACTTCGACAACGAGATCCAGGTGGCGTCGCTGCGCAACCTGAAATGGACCAACGTCAAGCCGCAGGTCGACCTGATCACCTTCCCGGACGGCAAGCGGATGATCCTTCTCTCCGAGGGACGCCTGCTCAACCTCGGCAACGCCACCGGACATCCGAGCTTCGTCATGTCGGCCTCGTTCACCAACCAGGTCCTGGCGCAGATCGAGCTGTTCACCAAGCACGGCCAGTACCAGAACCAGGTCTATGTGCTGCCCAAGCATCTCGACGAGAAGGTGGCGCGGCTGCATCTCGACAAGCTCGGCGCCAAGCTCACGGAGCTCTCCGGCGAACAGGCCGCCTATATCGGCGTGACGCCGCAGGGCCCGTATAAGCCGGAACACTACCGCTATTAACCAAAGCGAAATTATCTACCAGATATTGAAGTCGGGTGGTTGACTTTCCGCCCGGCTTTATTTTTTGCGCCAATGATTCTTCACGCCGATTCCAGCAGGCGTTATTGTTGTGATTCGCGGTCCGGGGACATGTTGGGCCGGGGACGCATTCAGGGCGGTCTTGCATTCAAGCGGCGAAGAGGACCAAGACATGCCGGGGGATTACCCGCGAAGCGCGGGAAAGGCCGTTTCCGGCGGCCATGAGGATTCGAACGAAGCCGACCCCGCCGTGAACGGCGGCGGTTTTCGCGCCGGTGCGCGGCAGGCCTTGCTTCTTGCCACCTCGGCGCTTGCCAGCCCGCTGCTCGCCTTTGCCGCGCGCGCCGACACAAGCCTTCCGGGAAAGGCCGATGCGCCGGTCAGTACCGTCGAGGTCATGCAGCTCGCCATGTTCGTCGGCGTGATGGGCGCGGCGCTTGTCTCGGCCATCTTCCTGATCCGCGAACGCGGGCGCACCGCCGCGCAGAATGTCCAGCTCAGGGCCCGCATCGCGGACGTCAACGCGGCGCTGCAGCGTTCCGAGGCGCTGCTCAACCTGCGCGACCAGCGGCTGATCGTCTGGGCCACGGACAACAAGAAACCCGAACTCATCGGCAGCCTGCCGTTGGAAAGCGGCGCGCCCGACGACAGGTCCGCCTTCCTCGCTTTCGGCCGCTGGCTGATGCCGCGCTCGGCGGCGGCGCTGGAACACGCGGTCGCCGCGCTGCGCGAGCAGGCAAAGGCCTTCGATCTGGTCATCGAAACGCAGGCCGGCGTGCCGCTGGAAGTGCATGGCCGCAAAAGCGCGGCGCATGTCTTGGTGCGCTTCGTCTCGCTGTCGGAGACGCTGCGCAACCAAGCCAGGCTGAAGATCGAGAACCAGCGGCTCAGCGCCGACCACGACACCATGATCGGCCTGCTCGACGCGTTGAAGATGCCGGCATGGCTGCGGGCGGCGGACGGCCGATTGCAATGGGTCAACCGCGCCTATGCCGAGGCGGTGGAGGCGGAAAGCCCGGCTGCGGCCGTGCGCGACGCCAGGGAGTTCCTCGGCGGCCAGGCGCGCGATCAGATCGCCGAACAGCACAAGACGCGCGCGGTCTTCGAACAGACGCTTTCCACCGTGATCGATGGCGACCGCCGCATGTTCGCGGTCACCGACTTCGCCGGCGCCGACGGCTCGGCGGGACTTGCTTGCGACACAAGCGCGGCCGAGACGATCCGCGCCGAACATGAGCGGACCGTGCGCAGCCATGCCGACACGCTCGACCAGCTGAACACCGCGGTGGCGATCTTCGACACCGACGAGAAGCTGCGTTTCTTCAACCAGGCCTTCCAGAAGCTGTGGGGCCTGGATTCGGGCTTCCTGCTCAGCGCGCCCTCCAACACGCTGCTGCTTGACCGGCTGCGCTCGGAAGGCAGGATCGCCGAGCAGCCGGAATGGCGGCGCTGGAAGGAGAACCTGCTCAGCGCCTATCGCGCCGTCGAATCGCAGGAGCATTGGTGGCACCTGCCGGACGGCAAGACGATCCGCGTAGTGGCGAACCCGCAGCCGAAGGGCGGCGTCACCTGGGTGTTCGAGAACCTGACCGAGAAGATGGATCTCGAGAGCCGCTACCAGACCGCCGTGCGGGTGCAGGGCGAGACGCTGGACAACCTCGCCGAAGGCGTGGTCGTCTTCGGTCCGGACGGGCGGCTGCGCCTGTCCAATCCGGCCTTCGTCGCGCTTTGGGGGCTGACGGCGGAAGCGCTCAAGCCCAACGTCCATGTCTCGGCGATCCGCGACCTGTGCGACCAGCACGCCGCGAACAGCCCGTGGGGCGGCTTCGTCGCCGCCGTCACCGGCTTCGACGACGAGCGCCGCGACCGGCGCGGCCAGATCGAGCTGATCAATGGCAACGTGCTGAGCTACGCGGTGATCCACCTGCCCAATGGCCAGGTGATGATCACCTTCGTCGACGTCACCGACACCGTCAATGTCGAGCGGGCGCTGAAGGACAGGAACGAAGCGCTGGAGAAGTCCGACCAGTTGAAGAACGAATTCGTGCAGCACGTGTCCTATGAGCTGCGCTCGCCGCTGACCAACATCATCGGCTTCACCGAGTTGCTGTCGCTGCCCGCCACCGGGCCGTTGACGCCGAAGCAGCGCGAATATGTCGAGTATGTCGGCTCGTCGTCATCGGTGCTGCTCACCATCGTCAACGACATTCTCGACCTGGCGACGGTCGACGCCGGAATCATGCAGCTCGACATTTCCGAGATGAATATCGATCGGACGATCGCCGCGGCGGCCGAGCTGGTCGCCGACCGGCTGGACGAGCACCGGATCAAGCTCGCGATCGACGCGACGGAGGCGCCGGCGAGCTTCCATGGCGACGAGACCCGCATCCGCCAGATCCTCTACAATTTGCTCAGCAACGCGGCGAACTACGCGCCGGAGGCAAGCACGATCCGGCTTACCTGCCGGCGGCTGGCCGACGCCGTCGAGTTCTCGGTGCATGATGACGGCCCCGGCATGCCGCCGGACGTGCTGGAGTCGGTCTTCCGCCGCTTCGAGCCGCGCGCCAATGGCGGGCGGCGGCGCGGCGCCGGGCTGGGGCTCTCGATCGTCAAGAGCTTCGTCGAGCTGCATGGCGGAACCGTGCGCATCGAGACCGGCCAGGACAGGGGCACCACGGTGATCTGCACCTTCCCGGACAAGCCGTCCGGAATCCCGGATACGCCGGCCGGCATCCGCGACGCGGCCGAGTAGCGCGGCCTATATGGAAGGGATGGTGCTGGAGCGTTTTCTCGCCGACGAGGCGGCAACGGCAAGGCTTGGCGAGGATCTCGCCATGGCATTGCGCGCCGGCGACGCGATCGCGCTCAAAGGCGATCTCGGCGCCGGCAAGTCGACGCTGGCCCGCGCGCTGATCCGGGCACTGGCCGACGACGCCAATCTCGAGGTGCCGAGCCCGACCTTTACGCTGGTACAGAGCTACGAGACGCGCGTCCCCGTCCACCATTTCGACCTCTATCGGCTTTCCGCGCCGGACGAGCTCGACGAGCTCGGACTCGACGATGCTCTCAGCCAAGGCGCGGCGTTGATCGAGTGGCCGGAACGGGCCGGAGACCGATTGCCCGCAAATGCGCTGTGGGTCGATCTCGCCGAACATGGCGAAGGTCGCGTGGCGCGGTTGTCGGGCCAGGGACCTGTCTTTGAGCGCGTGGCGCGATCGCTGGCCATGCGCGATTTCCTGGCCTCGGCCAGACGGGGCGAAGCCAGCCGCCGCCATTTCGTCGGCGATGCCTCCGCCCGCTCCTACGAGATCGTGTCGCTGCCCGGCGAGGCGCCGCGCGTGCTTATGAACTCTCCGCGCCTGGTGCTCGGGCCGCCGGTGCGCGACGGCAAGCCCTATGCGGTGATCGCCCATACGGCTCAATCCGTCGCCGCCTTCGTCGCCATCGACAAGGCGCTGCTGGCGAACGGCGTCAGCGTGCCGGTGATCCATGCCCAGGACATCGACCAAGGCTTTCTGCTCATCGAACATCTCGGATCGGAAGGTTTTCTCAGCCACGACGGCCAGCCCATCGCCGAACGCTACGAAGCAGCGGCCGAACTGCTTGCCATGATGCATGGCAAGGCCTGGCCCACGCGCATGGAAGCGGCGCCCGGCGTGGTCCACGACGTGCCGCCCTTCGATCGCGACGCCATGCTGATCGAGGCCGATCTTCTGGTCGACTGGTATGTGCCCTGGATCACCGGCGGTCCGGCGAGCGAGGACTTGCGAGCGGGCTATCACAAGGAATGGAACGCGGCGCTCGACCGCCTCGCCGGCAGCGAATACACGCTGATGCTGCGCGATTTCCATTCGCCCAACATCATCTGGCGGGCAGAGCGATCCGGCCTCGACCGGCTCGGCATCGTCGACGTCCAGGACGCGCTGATCGGGCCCGCCGCCTATGACGTCGCCTCCCTGGCCATGGACGCACGCGTCACCGTCTCGCCCGAGATCGAGCGCCGGACGGTCGCCGCCTATGTCGCGGCGCGGCACGCTGCGGGCGCCTTCCATGAAGCCGCTTTCGCCGAGGCCTACGCGATCATGGCGGCGCAGCGCAATTCGAAGATCCTCGGCATCTTCGTGCGGCTCGAAAAGCGCGACGGCAAGCCTTACTATCTGAAACACCTGCCGCGCATCCGCGACTATCTGAGGCGGGCGCTGGCGCATCCGGCGCTGGCCGGCCTGAAGGAATTCTACATGGCCCACGGCCTGCTCGAGGAACGGGTCCCATGAAGCCCCCAACCACGACGCCGAAGACAGCGATGGTGCTGGCGGCCGGGCTTGGCAAGCGCATGCGGCCGATCACCGACACGATGCCCAAGCCGCTGGTGAAGATCGCCGGCAAGACCTTGCTCGACTGGGGGCTGGACAGCCTGGAGGCCGCCGGCATCGCCAAGGCCGTCGTCAATGTGCACTATCTGCCCGAGCAGATCGTCGCCCATGTCGCCAGCCGGAAAGCTCCGAAGATCGTCATCTCCGACGAGCGCGAGGCGCTGCTGGAATCGGCGGGCGGCATCGTCAAGGCGCTGCCGCTTCTGGGCAGCGAGCCCTTCTACATCATCAACGCCGATACGTTCTGGATCGACAGCGGTCAGCCCAGCCTCAAGCGCCTTGCCCTTGCATGGGACGCCGCCAGAATGGATATTCTGCTGATGCTTACCGATCTCGACTCAGCGACCGGGCACTGCGTCGGCACCGATTTCCTGGTTGCCGCCGATGGAGCTCTACGGCGCTCGAAGGGTGATCCGACTGGCCTGATCTATGCCGGCGCCGCCATCATCCATCCGCGCATCTTCAAGGACGCGCCCACGGGCTCGCATTCGCTCAACGTCTATTTCGACAAGGCGATCGCCGCCGGGCGCCTGTTCGGCATGAAGATGAACGGGCGCTGGATCACCGTCGGCACGCCGGACGCCATTCCCGCCGCCGAAGCGGCCGTGGCCGGCGCGCTCGCGAAAGCGGTATGAGCGGCGCGCGCCGCGTCCTTTCCATCCCGCCCGGAGCGCCGTTCCTGCCGACGCTGGCGGAGGCGTTGCTCGACGGACGATTGATTCCCGGCTTTCGTTTCGACGGCGAGCCGCTGGCGCTGGCCGACGCGACCGTCTATGTGCCGACCCGACGCGCGGCGCGGGCGCTGCGCGGCGCCTTCGTCGACATTCTCGGTCAACGCTCGGCCATCCTGCCGACGGTGCGGCCGCTCGGCGAGTTCGACGAGGATGAGGCAGCCTTCGACGCAGAGGCGGCGCCGGCGATAGACCTCGCGCCGCCGATCGCGGCGCAGGAGCGATTGCTGTTGCTGGCGCCGCTGGTGCGTGCCTGGAAGGAAAGCCTGCCGGCGCATGTCAGAGAGCGGTTCAACGAGGAATTCGTCGTGCCGACCTCGGCCGCCGACGCCATCTGGCTGGCGCGCGACCTTGCCCGGCTGATGGACGAGATCGAGACCGAAGGCACGGATTGGGCGAAGCTCGCGACGCTGGTCACCGGCAATCTCGCCGGCTGGTGGCAGGTGACGCTCGATTTCCTCGGCATAGTCACCGACAACTGGCCGGAACTGCTCAAGGAGCGCAACCGCTCCAATCCGGCCGCGCATCGCAGCGCGCTGATCCGGCTGGAAGCGGCGCGGCTGAAGCGCAATCCGCCGGCCGGACCTGTGATCGCCGCCGGTTCGACCGGCTCGATTCCCGCCACGGCGGAACTGCTTGGCGTGATCGCCGGGCTGCCCAATGGCGCCGTCGTGCTGCCCGGGCTCGACCGCGAGCTGGACGACGCATCCTTCGCGGCGATCACGGCCCCCGGCGCGCGTCCGGCAACGCTCGGCCACCCGCAATATGGCCTCGCCAAGCTGATCGGCGGCATCGGCATCCAGCGCCGCGATGTCGAGGATGTCATCGCCGCGCCACCGCCGCTGGCGCTGCGGGCGGCCCTTGTCGGCGAGGCGCTGCGGCCCGCCGAAACCACCGAATACTGGACCGAAACGCGGCCGCGCTTCACGTCAGGCGATGTCGAACAGGCGCTTGCCGGCGTGACGCTGGTGGAAGCGGCGAACGAACGCGACGAGGCGGCGGCAATCGCCATTGCACTCAAACTTGCCGTCGAGGCACCGGGCAAGCGCGCGGCGCTCGTCACCGGCGACCGCGCGCTGGCGCGGCGGGTCTCGGCCGAGCTTCTGCGCTTCGGCGTCGTCGCCGACGATTCCGGCGGCGCGCCGCTCATCAACATACCGGCCGCCAGCCTGCTCAGGCTCGCGCTGAGCGCCGCGTTCCGGCCCGGCGACCCGGTAAGCCTGCTCTCCTTGCTCAAGCATCCGCTGCTCGGGCTCGGCCTCGAACGCCAGGCCGTGCGCAAGGCGGCCGAGTTGGTCGAGCTGGTCGCCTTGCGCGGCGGCACGGGCCGGCCGGATGTCGCATCGCTCGGCGCGCTTTTCGAGACGCGACTCGCGGAGCTGAGCGGCGATACGAGGCAGCCTTTCTGGTTTTCGCGGCTCACCGTGCGCGGCATCGAGCAGGCGCACGGCATGCTTGGCCGCCTTAGCAAGGCGCTCTCGCCGCTCACCGCTATGCGCGACGAGAAAGACGCCGATATCGCGACGCTGACCAGCGCAAGCGTCATCGCGCTGGAGGATCTCGGCCGCGCCGCCGATGGCAGCCTGGCGGAACTCTATGCCGGCGATGCCGGCGAGAAACTCGCCGAACTTTTGCGCGGACTGGTGGCGGCGTCCTCGCCCTTCACTTTCGCCGCCTCGGAATGGCCCGACGTGATCGAGGCGCTGATCGCGCCGGAGACGGTGAAGCCGGGGCAAGGCACCGACCGCAACATCGCCATCTGGGGCGCGCTGGAAGCGCGATTGCAGAATGTCGACATGCTGGTCATCGGCGGGCTCAATGAAGGGGTCTGGCCGCGCAAGCCCGATAGCGATCGCTTCATGTCGCGGCTGATGAAGACCGGCATCGACCTCGAACCGCCGGAGCGGCGCATCGGCCTTGCCGCGCATGATTTTCAGATGGCGATGGGCGCGGCGGAAGTGTTGCTGACACGGTCGGCGCGATCCGGCGATGCGCCGGCGGTGCCGTCGCGCTGGCTGCAGCGCATCCTGACCTTCATCAGCAAGGAGCCGGCGGCGGCCCTTCGCGGGCGGGGCGACGCGCTGCTTGGCTGGGCGCGCGCGCTCGATGCCGGCGAGAAGAAGGATTTCGCCGCCCGCCCGCAGCCCAGGCCGCCGCTCAGCATGCGCCCGCAGCATTTCTCGGTCACCGAGATCGAGACGCTGCGCCGCGACCCCTACGCGGTCTATGCGCGGCGCATCCTGGGGCTCTCGCCGCTCGAGCCGTTGATCCGCGATCCGGGCGCCGCCGAACGCGGCACGCTGTTCCACGAGATCCTGCATCTGTTCTCGCGGCGGGTGGAGGATCCAAGGGCGCCGAATGCGCTCTCGAGCCTCATCGAAGCCGGCCGTCTCTGCTTTGCCGAGGCAAAGCTTCCGCCGGACATCGAGGCCATCTGGTGGCCGCGTTTCGAAAAGCTCGCCGAGAATATCATCGAATGGGAGCATACCCGCGCCGATGCGGTCGCGAGGCGCTATGCCGAGGAACGCGCCGACAAGACGGTGGTCGGCCGCACCGGCGTGACGCTGTCGGGCTATGCCGACCGCGTCGACCTGCTGGCCGGCGGCATGGCCGACATACTCGACTACAAGACCGGCTCCTCGCCCTCGAAAGCGCAGGCGCACACGCTTTTGTCGCCGCAGCTTGCGCTGGAAGGCGCGCTGCTCAGGCGCGGCGCGTTCAGGGAACTGGGTATCCGCGAGCCCTCGCAGCTGGCCTTCGTGCGGCTGAAGCCGAATGGCGAGGTATTCGAGGAATCGATCCTCGAATACAACCGCAAGCCCCGCACCGCCAACGATCTCTCCGAGGAAGCCTGGGCGCGGCTAGAGCGGCTGCTGTTCCATTATGCCGACCCGACCACCGGCTATCTGTCGCGCGCCCTGCCCTTCCGCGAGGGCGAGGCCGACGGCGATTACGATCATCTGGCGCGCGTGCTGGAATGGTCGGCCGGCGGCGCCAGCGAAGACGAGGCGGAAGGATGAAATATCCGATCCCCTCCGATACCGCCGCCAGCCAGGCGCGCGCCTCGGATCCTGCCTATTCCGCCTGGGTGTCGGCCAATGCCGGCTCCGGCAAGACGCATGTCCTGGCGCAGCGCGTGATTAGGCTCCTGCTCAACGGCACCGATCCGTCGAAGATCCTGTGCCTGACCTACACGCGGGCTGCCGCCGCCAACATGTCGAACCGCGTGTTCTCGACCCTGTCCGAATGGACAGCGCTGCCCGATGCGGAGCTGGCGGTCAGGATCGCGGCGCTGGACGGCCGCGGCGCCGACCGCGACATGATGCGGCGCGCGCGCCGGCTGTTCGCCGAGGCGCTGGAGACGCCGGGCGGGTTGAAGATC
>NZ_RZRY01001480.1:0-520 GCF_003998035.1 Mesorhizobium sp. M2A.F.Ca.ET.039.01.1.1
CTGCAGACAGGCGTCCATCGCTGCCTTCCGTTTCTCGGTCTGACGATGAAGATCACGCAGCAGGATAGCGGCTGCTTAACATCGAACACGATGCGCTCTGAGCTATGGCGGCTAACCTGAACAACGACCCGCCTCGCAAATCTGCTTAAGCCGGTCATCTCTGCGCCCCCAAGGCGACTATGCGGCAATAGGCCCGGCTCGTCTTCTTCCTGAGCCGAGCGCTTTCCCGCTGCGATCGTGAAATCTCGACGCAATGCCGTCTCGACGTGCCCCGCGCCAGCCTTACATGCGTCGCCGAGGGCCTACGCGCGCACTTTTCCACAGCCTCAAACGTCGCTGCAACCAGCCGCTCCGTCTCCTCCCGAAACCAGCGCCGGCGCCGCTCGACCGACGTGATCACCTCGATCTGATGCTTCGTCACAGGCTACTGCCAGAGCTTGCACAAGGATTTGCGGCCTTCAGCCTCCCTGAGCAAGGCGGCCGTCCCCGTCGAGATTCGAGACAACCATCGCCGCCAAGG
>NZ_RZRY01001481.1:0-518 GCF_003998035.1 Mesorhizobium sp. M2A.F.Ca.ET.039.01.1.1
CTGCACGACCGCGCTCTACATCACCGACCCCATCGTTCTCGAAGGGGTGAGAGCGACCGACGATATCGACCTGATCGTCGATCTCGCTGGCTTTGCAGAATGGGTCGAGCTGACGGAGCGCTTGCGCGCACGCGGCTTCACCGAAGCGGTTGATGACACTGTCATCTGCCGCATGAAGCTTGGCGAGCTCAAGGTAGACTTCATGCCGGACGACGAGGCGATTCTCGGGTTCAGCAATCGCTGGTACGCAAAGGGGATCGAGACGGCCGTACCAGAACAGCTGGAGGAGGCGCTTGAGATCCGGCGCCTCACGCCGCAGCTGTTTGTCGCGACCAAGTTGGAGGCATACCGCGGACGAGGCGAAAGCGACCTCATCGGCAGCCGAGACGCCGAGGACATTCTCCTTCTGGTCGACGGGCGGGAAGAGCTCGTCGAGGAGATCGCGAGAGCAGAGCCGGAGATCCGGGTCTACATCGCCAAACAGATTGCGGAGCTACTCGACGATCCGAACTTCGACC
>NZ_RZRY01001482.1:0-515 GCF_003998035.1 Mesorhizobium sp. M2A.F.Ca.ET.039.01.1.1
CAATTCACTGGGCGCCGCTTCGATCAATGTCTTCAACGAGATCGAGACGGCCGCGAAGCAGGAATGGGCGCAGGATATCATCCGTGCCTGGAACACCGCCGGCTGGTTCGACATGCCTGTCCAGCTGGGCGACCGGCTCGGGCGTCTGATCGGCGCCGCGCCTGGCCAGACGGTGGTATGCGACACCACCTCGATCAACATCTACAAGGTCCTGCATGCGGCGCTCGCGATGCGACCCGACCGCTCGGTGATCGTTGCCGAAGGCGACAGCTTTCCGACCGACCTCTACATGGCGGAGGGGGTGTCCTCGACGCGGCCCGGCGCGGTGCTGCGGCTCGAGGGCGTCGATGCGCCGACGATCGAGGAACTGATCGACGACCGTGTCGCGGTCATCCTGGTCAACCACGTCAATTACAAGTCCGGCCGGTTGCGCGATATGGCGGCCCTGACCCGCAAGGCCCATGACGCCGGCGCGCTGATCGTCTGGGACCTCTGCCACACGGCCGGCGCCCTGC
>NZ_RZRY01001483.1:0-512 GCF_003998035.1 Mesorhizobium sp. M2A.F.Ca.ET.039.01.1.1
CAATATCCTGCGCCTTGCCATCATCGGCAGCCCATGCGTCGTCTACGACACGATGCGCGGCACGGTGGGAACCGTCCACACCATCGCGGACTGGCGCGCCATGATGCACCATGCCGGTCTGGACGTTCGCGGCGAAGTGGAGACCCGGATGACGGCGAAGGAGCGCGTTGCGGCAACCTGATTGTCGCAAGGCGAGGCGACCCGACCCACGAATGAACGGCGCAAGCCGCCCCGCCCTGATCGTGCCGAAGGCCGACCCTTTGCGAAGCCGCCTCTCGCGGTCCACCGGCAGTCCTCGGGAACATCCCATCTGCTCAGGCACGAAGGGCAGGGCAGTTGCGGATCAGGCAGCCCATTTACGGCGACCAGGCCTGACCCTGGGATATCTCGCCGGTGCGGGACCAGAGCAACACCGACCGCGCCGAGCGCGAAACCCGGCGCATGACGGCGGACGCCTCCGGGTTTCCCGGCGCGGGGACGTCGTTCGTGGGACAGGCGATGGCGGGCAGATC
>NZ_RZRY01001484.1:0-510 GCF_003998035.1 Mesorhizobium sp. M2A.F.Ca.ET.039.01.1.1
ATCTTCATCCTCGAGCTGTTCCACGGCCCGACGCTGGCCTTCAAGGACGTGGCGATGCAGTTGCTGGCGCGGCTGATGGATCACGTGCTTGCCGACCGCGGCCAGCGCGCCACCATCGTCGGCGCGACTTCGGGGGACACCGGGGGTGCCGCGATCGACGCCTTCGCCGGCCGCGACCGCACCGACATCTTCATCGTTTTCCCGCATGGCAAGGTTTCGCCGGTGCAGCAGCGGCAGATGACGACGTCAAGCGCTGCCAACGTCCACGCGCTGTCGGTCGAAGGCAATTTCGACGACTGCCAGGGCCTGGTGAAGGACATGTTCAACGACCACGTTTTCCGCGACAGGGTGTCGCTATCGGGCGTCAATTCGATCAACTGGGCCCGCATCATGGCTCAGATCGTCTATTATTTCTCGTCCGCTCTGTCGCTCGGCGCGCCAGACCGGCCGGTTTCCTTCACCGTCCCGACCGGCAATTTCGGTGATATTTTCGCGGGTTACGCCGCCAAG
>NZ_RZRY01001485.1:0-508 GCF_003998035.1 Mesorhizobium sp. M2A.F.Ca.ET.039.01.1.1
GGTCGACAATGACCAGTTCCGCCTTGCGTTCTTTCACGATGTCGGCGAACTCGGCCACCTTGCCGCTGCCGAGCAGCGTCGCCGGACGCGGGTCGGCGACCGTCACCACCGCGGTGTGGACCGGGTTGAGGTCGATGGCGCTGGCAAGCCCTACCGCCTCGTCATGGCGGGCATCCGCCGAGCGGGTCAGACGCGGACGGCTGGTTTCCTCGTCGCCGCGCGGCTGGCGGGTAAGCACCGGCACAATGACGACAGCCCGGGTCGGATCCTTGGCTTCCGGCCCGAGTTGATGTCCTTGTTTTCCGCGAACGCTGCGGTCCGCGTCCTTATCACGTGCCAATCAGGCGCCCTGGCTTTCCTCGCCATCGAACATCTGAACCGGCTGGCTCGGCATGATCGTGGAAATGGCGTGCTTGTAGACGAGCTGGGAGTGCCCGTCACGCCGCAACAACACACAAAAATTGTCGAACGAAGTGACGACGCCGGTCAGCTTCACGCCGTTGATGAG
>NZ_RZRY01001486.1:0-507 GCF_003998035.1 Mesorhizobium sp. M2A.F.Ca.ET.039.01.1.1
GATCGAGACCTTGGTAGTGGTGGGCGAGGATGTTCCAGGCGATGGAAGGATGAACGAGGGACTGGAGATAGTCGTAGTTCGCCCGGGCCTCCGCCTCGGTTCCTCCAAGAACAGGAAATATGCCGGGACTGATCAGCAGTTCGTCGGGCCCGCGGCCGTAGCGCGCGAGCCGTCCCTTGACGTCCGAATAGAATTCCTGCGCGTCCTCGAGCGTCTGGTTGGCCGTGAATATCATCTCGGCCGTCCGGGCCGCGAGCTCACGGCCAGGCTCCGAGGCACCGGCCTGCACGATCACAGGGTAGCCCTGAACGGGTCGGCCGACATTGAGAGGGCCGGCTACCGAAAAGAACTGCCCTTTGTGATTGACATGATGCACCTTCTCGAGATCGAGGTAGACGCCGCTCTGCTTGTCGCGAATGAAGGCGTCGTCCTCGTAGGAGTCCCACAATCCCTTGACCAGATCGACGAATTCCTCGGCGCGCGCATATCGGTCGGCGTGAGCGGGAT
>NZ_RZRY01001487.1:0-506 GCF_003998035.1 Mesorhizobium sp. M2A.F.Ca.ET.039.01.1.1
ATGCCCGCCTTCAAGGACGAGGCCAGGCCATCGGCGAAATCGGGATTGTCGGCGAGTTTCACCTCAAGGCCTCCAAGCGCTGAACGCACGCGTTCGCGCTGATGGCCGGTGACGACGATGGTGCTGGCGGCCTTTGAGCCCAGCGCGCGGGAAGCGGTGCGGCGCACCAGCGGCTCGCCGTCGAACAGCGCCAGAAGCTTGTTCGGCCCGCCCATGCGGCTCGAACGTCCAGCCGCCAGAAGCACGATATCGACCTTCAGCGCCGACCTGGCGGGGTGCGGCGTCGGCTCGCGCGGCTGCGGCCTGGTCGGAATTTCCATCAGAAGCCCGCCGACACCCATGCCGGCAATATCGCTCGCCGTCACATCGAGCCCGGCAATCAGGCGATCGAGCACCCAGTCGAAGCCGTTCTCCTTCGGGCTGCGCGCGCATCCGGGCGCGCCGACGACGCGCTTGCCGTCGAGTGTTCCGAGCACCAGCAGATTGCCGGGATCGACCGGCATGCC
>NZ_RZRY01001488.1:0-505 GCF_003998035.1 Mesorhizobium sp. M2A.F.Ca.ET.039.01.1.1
GGTCTGGCTCTTTCCCGTCCCTGGCGGTCCGATGATGACGAAATCGCGCCCCTCGGCGGCGGCCATGCTTGCTGCCGTTTGCGAGGAATCCAGCGGGAGAAGGCCAATTATGTTCGAAGGCTCATAAACGCGATCGAGTTCTGCCTCCTCGCGAAAGGCGGGTTGATTGCCCGAACCATCGAAGGCCTGCTCGGGTGTGTCGATGAGGTGGCGAACGACCCTGTTTTGGCGCAGCGCATCGGTCCGTTCGACCAGGTCCTTCCACATCAGGAACTTTGCGAAAGAGAATGTCGACAATGCGGTCTCGTCGATCACCTCAATGCCGGGAACATCGCGCACCGCCTGTCGCATCGAAGACAGGACCCGCGGCACGTCGATGCCGCTGTCGTCGAGCGGCAGGTCGCCGGCGAACTGGGGCAGGCGAAGTTCGAAATCGCGTTCCAGGAATTGCAGAAGCGTGGCGTTGAAGCGAGGCTCGTCCTCGTGGAATCGGATAGTGAAACGT
>NZ_RZRY01001489.1:0-505 GCF_003998035.1 Mesorhizobium sp. M2A.F.Ca.ET.039.01.1.1
CCATCAAGGTCGCGGCCAACACGCTGGACGCGCATCGCGTCATCCGCTGGGCAGGCGCCGCGGGTGAAGATGCCCAGAACCGGCTGGTGCGCCGCCTCTTCCAGCTGAATTTCGAGGAAGGCGCCAATATCGGCGACCATGCCGCGCTGGTGAAGGCCGCCGGCGAGGCCGGCATGGATGCATCGGTGGTCGAGACGCTGCTGCCGACCGACGCCGACGTCGAGGCCGTCCGCAACGAGATCGCCACCGCTTCGCGCATGGGCATCACCGGTGTGCCCTGCTTCCTGCTTGAGGGCAAATACGCGGTGATGGGCGCACAAGATGCCGACACGCTTGCCGACGCGATCCGCCAGGTGGCTCAGGCCAAGGCGCGCGGCGAATTGGAAACCGTCGCGGACTGAGCATCGTCCGGCGCAGCTCGGGCGAAAGGCTACGGTTCTCCTATTTCGCGGTCACCTTGGCCTTGCTCAGGAAGAAGCCGTGCCCATTGCTGCCGGTGCAGATC
>NZ_RZRY01000148.1:0-11387 GCF_003998035.1 Mesorhizobium sp. M2A.F.Ca.ET.039.01.1.1
GTTCTGATCTAACTCTTTGTTGGAGCATGATCTTCTCCGAAAACCGGTTCCCAATTTTCGGGATCATGCTCTAGGTCTCAATTCGCAAGAAAGCATGAATGCGAGGGTCCGTCGCCGGCGCCATCCATAACAGTCGGGGCGATAGGCGGTTCCAATTCTGGCCTGAGGGTGGACAGAAAAAGGCGAAGCTGTGACCACGCCACAGCTGTTGCGCTGCAGCAACAGCGGGGTCAGGGCGGTTCGCCACTTCACGGAAACGCCGAACCGCCCTTTCTTTTGTTTTGACGCAACTCCGGACGGAAAACCGCTTCACACTTTTCCTGGAATTGCATCAGACACCTGCCAGCAGGCCGTCGAGCGACGGCAGGATCAGCCCTGGCGGAAAGTCGCGGTATTCATCCGGCTGGTTGGTCCGGTTGATCCAGACTGTACGGAAACCGAACTTCGTCGCGCCCGCTATGTCCCAGCGGTTCGACGACTGGAACGACACCGCGCCCGGATAAAGCCGCCAGCTGGTGACCACCATGTCGTAGACTGACGGGTCGGTCTTGAAGCGTTTGACCTGGTCGACCGAAAAAACGTTGTCGAGGATCTGGTCGAGCGCGGCGGATTTGACCGCGGCGTCGAGCATTTCCGGCGAACCATTGGAGAGGATTGCAAGCTTCGCGCCGGACGCCTTGAGCGCCTTCAGCACGGCCGGCACCTCCGGATAGCAATCGAGCCGCCAATAGGCTTCGAGCAGCTTCGTCCGCAGCGCCGGATCGGCCGAGGGCACCTTGCGCAGCGCAAAGTCGAGTGCCTGCTCGGTCAGTTGCCAGAAGTCGGCGTAAGAGCCCATCAGCGTCCTGACCCAGGAATATTCGAGCTGCTTGGCGCGCCAGATGTCCGACAGCAACTGGCCATCCGGCCCGATCTCGCCGGCATGGCGGCGCACGGCGGCGTGCACGTCGAACAACGTGCCATAGGCGTCGAAGACATAGGCCGCATGATGCATGCTTGAGTTTTGCGGCGCGCAGGCCTGCCATGCAAGCATTGATTGCAGTCAAGTGCCTCTGGCCTCAACGATTTTTCCCGATGTCGGTTGACGACGGCCGTCAAAGCATCGTCCTATGCCGGCCTGAAGTCATCGATCTGGACGGCAAACATGACACTGGCGACGGCGGCGCAAACCGCGACATGCACCTATGTGGACGGCGACTGGTACGAGGGCAACGTTGCCATTCTCGGACCGCGCAGCCACGCCATGTGGCTCGGCACCAGCGTCTTCGACGGCGGCCGCTGGTTCGAAGGCGTGGCGCCCGACCTCGAGCTTCACGCCGCCCGCGTCAACGCTTCCGCCACGGCGCTCGGCCTGAAGCCGTCGATGACGACGGAAGAGATCGTCGGCCTGACCTGGGACGGCCTGAAGAAATTCGACGGCAAGACGGCGGTCTACATCAGGCCGATGTATTGGGCCGAGCATGGCGGCTATATGGGCGTGCCGGCCGATCCGGAGTCGACCCGCTTCTGCCTCTGCCTTTACGAGGCGCCAATGATTCCGCCCTCCGGTTTCTCGGTCACGGTGTCGCCGTTCCGCCGCCCAACCATCGAGACCATGCCGACCAATGCCAAGGCCGGCTGCCTCTATCCCAACAACGGCCGCGCCATCCTGGAAGCCAAGAACCGCGGCTTCGACAACGCGCTCGTGCTCGACATGCTGGGCAATGTCGCCGAGACCGGCACCTCCAACATCTTCCTGGTCAAGGACGGCCATGTGATGACACCGGCGCCAAACGGCACGTTCCTGTCGGGCATCACCCGCTCGCGCACCATCAACCTGCTTGGCGACTACGGCTTCAGGACCATCGAGAAGACTCTGTCGGTTCGCGATTTTCTGGACGCCGACGAGATCTTCTCGACCGGCAACCACTCCAAGGTCGTGCCGGTCACCCGCATCGAGAGCCGCGACCTGCAGCCCGGGCCCGTGGCCAAGAAGGCGCGCGAGCTCTATTGGGAATGGGCGCATTCGACGTCTGCCGCCTGAGCCGCCGGAGTTTCAGTGTTTCACGGAACGGCGACCCACCCTTTCTCCTGTTTGGCGTAATTCCGGACGGAAAACCCTTTCACACTTTTCGGCGAATTGCTCTAAAGTCGCTCGGCGCTTCATTCCGGAGTTGCCCCAACCCATTCCAGACCTATCTAAGTTCGGCAGTTTCACCGGATTTTTTCCTCGAGGGAGTACCATCCATGGCTTTTGAGTTGCCCGCCTTGCCTTACGACTACGAGGCGCTTCAGCCCTATATGTCGAAGGAGACGCTGGAGTATCACCACGACAAGCACCACAAGGCCTATGTCGACAACGGCAACAAGCTGGCCGCTGAAGCCGGCCTTGGCGACCTGTCGGTCGAAGAGGTGGTCAAGCAGTCCTTCGGCAAGAATGCCGGGCTCTTCAACAATGCCGCCCAGCACTACAATCACATCCATTTCTGGAAGTGGATGAAGAAGGGCGGCGGGGGCTACAAGCTGCCCGGCGCGCTGCAGAAGGCCTTCGACAGCGATCTCGGCGGCTATGACAAGTTCAAGGCGGATTTCATCGCCGCCGGCACCACCCAGTTCGGCTCCGGCTGGGCCTGGGTCTCGGTCAAGAACGGCAAGCTCGAGATTTCCAAGACGCCGAACGGCGAGAACCCGCTGGTGCATGGCGGCTCGCCGATCCTCGGCGTCGACGTCTGGGAGCACTCCTACTACATCGACTACCGCAATGCCCGGCCGAAATATCTCGAAGCCTTCGTCGACAGCCTGATCAACTGGGACCACGTCCTGGAGCTGTACGAAAAGGCCCGCGCATGACCCCGAAAATCGTGATCGATTTTCGGAAAGGATCATGCGCAGAATCAAAGCGTTACAGCGTCCTTTGCGCGCCGAAAGGCGCGCGGCGCTGTAAAGGCTGATCAATCTTACTGAAAAGCCCCGGCATGCCGGGGCTTTTCTTTATCTGCCAACACAGCAGATTGATCGCGAGCGGCAAAATCGTGACGGCACCGGGGGAATATTTCCATGGTCGGGTCCGTTAACGTCCGGAGCTTTTCCAGACGAGATGTGGAACAGTTTTCCGTCCGGAATTGTGCCAACCAGGAGATAGAGCATTTCGCCGTGAAACGGTGAATGCCGCAGTCGCGAAATTTTTTCACCACGGAGCCAATTGAATGAGAAAGCTTGTCCTTGCCATCTCTATGCTCGCCTTTGCCGGTTCGGCCGCCTTTGCCGATCCGATCCAGGAGCGCCAGGCGCTGATGAAGGAGCGCGGCAAGCTCGCCGGCCAGTTGTCCAAGGTGGTCAAGGGCGAGGAGGATTTCGACGCGGCCGCCGTGCTGACGACGCTGAAGGCCCTGCAGGCCAATGCCGAAAAGTTCGATGCCGAAAAACTGTTTCCGGCCGGCTCCGACAAGGGCGACACCACGGCAGCACCGAAGATCTGGGAAGACATGGCCGGCTTCAAGGCCGCCGAGGACAAGTTCCTGGCCAACACCAAGGAAGCGGTCGCCTCGCCGCCGGGCGATGTCGATGGTCTGAAGGCGCAGCTCAACACCCTGGGCGGCGATTGCGGCGCCTGCCATCAGAGCTACAGGATCAAGAAGGGCTGATCGCCTGATATGGCTTGGCTGAAGAAGCTCGTCGGCGCCGCCATCGTGCTTGGCGGAGCGGCGGCCGCCGCCGGCTGGGCCCTGTCGGCGCCGGTCAGGCTTGACGCTGGGGCCATCGCGCAGCTCGGGCCCGGCGACGCCGCCAGGGGCAAGCGCATCTTCTATGCGGGCGGCTGCACCTCCTGCCATTCGAAGTCTGGCGCCCAGGGCGACGCCCGGCTGCAGCTGGCCGGCGGGCTGGAGCTCAAGACGCCGTTCGGCACCTTCGTTCCGCCCAACATCTCGCAGGACCGGAAGGACGGCATCGGCGGCTGGAGCGAGGAGGACTTCGCCAACGCCATGCTGAAAGGCGTTTCGCCTTCGGGCGAGCATTTCTATCCGGCCTTTCCCTATGCCTCCTACGCGCGCATAAAGCCGGCCGACATCGCCGATCTCTACGCTTTCATGAAGACGCTGCCGGCGGTCGCCGGCAAAGCGCCGGACCACAAGCTTTCCTTCCCCTTCACCATCCGCCGCGGCATCGGCCTGTGGAAGCTTCTCTATCTCAGTCCCGAGCCGGTGATCGCGCTGCGCGACGGCACGCCGGACAAGGTGCTGGCCGGCCGCTACCTCGTCGAGGGTCCCGGCCATTGCGGCGAATGCCATACGCCGCGCGATTTCGCCGGCGGCGTCAAGAAGGGCGAATGGCTGGCCGGCGCCGTGGCTGCCGAGGGCACCGGCGTCGTGCCCAACATCACACCCGACGGGAAGAGCATCAAGGACTGGTCGGAAGCCGATATCGCCAACTATCTCGAGACCGGCTTCACGCCCGATTTCGATTCCGTCGGCGGCGCCATGGTCGAGGTGCAAAAGAACATGGCGCAGCTGACCGCCGATGACCGCGCAGCAATCGCCGCCTATCTCAAGGCGATCCCGCCGCACCCCAACGGCTATCCGGCGCGCAAGCCGGCGAGTTGACCTTTATCTTACGGGTGGCGGTCGCCCAGGAAATCGAAGCCGTCTTCGAAAAAGTGGTTGTAGTCGCAGGTCAGTTCCTCGCCGGGCGCGATATCGCGCAGCGCGTAGGTTTCCTCGGGCGAGGAGACGTCGCAGTTCGGCTCGTCGGCGTGGTTCATGTAACGCGCGTCGTCCGCCTCGAACACGATGTAGTTTGGATCGCGCCGGTCCGGATAGGAATAGCGGTCGAGATATGACTTTACCGGCCCGCTCTCGCCCTCATAGGTGTCGACGGGAATGCGCCGGTCGAACCTTGGGTCGAGCTTCCAGATCAGCGTGCCCTTTGCAATGCGGTGTTTGGCGAAGACGCCGATGCCCTGGATGGGCGATTTGTCGAGATAGACGTCGACGAGCAGCATGACGAACCTTGTGAATGAGCAGTCGGCGCGGTCCAAGGGCCACCTCCAAAAACGCAGAGCATTGCGTAACGCGCGCCCTTGTCAATTGCGAGTGGAAAATCAGGTCTTCCCGGTCACTTTCAGGGCATAGGCGTAAATGTAGGCGATCTCTTCCAGCCGGGAGAAACGCCCCGAGGCGCCGGCGTGTCCGGAATCCATGTTGATCTTGAACAGGACCGGGTTGCCACCTGCTTTGCGTTCGCGCAGCCGCGCCACCCATTTTGCCGGCTCCCAATAGGTGACACGCGGATCGGTGAGGCCTGCCAGCGCCAGGATCGGCGGGTAGGCGAGCGCCGCGACATTGTCATAGGGCGAATAGGCGGCGATCGTCTTGTAGTCGTCGGCGGACGCGATCGGGTTGCCCCATTCCGGCCATTCCGGCGGCGTCAGCGGCAGGCTGGCGTCGAGCATGGTGGTGAGCACGTCGACAAACGGCACCTCGGCGACGATGCCGCCGAAGCTTTCCGGCGCCATGTTGGCGATCGCGCCCATCAGCATGCCGCCCGCGGAGCCGCCTTGCGCGACGATGCGGTCGTGCCGTGTGTAACGCTCGGCGACGAGATGGCGGGCGCAGGCGATGAAATCGGTAAAGGTGTTCATCTTCTTCGCCCGCTTGCCGTCCTCGTACCAGCCATAGCCCTTGTCCTTGCCGCCGCGCACATGCGCGATGGCGTAGACGAAGCCGCGGTCGACCAGCGACAGGCAGTTGGTGTTGAAGGCCGAAGGCACCGTGATGCCATAGGAGCCGTAGCCGTAGAGCAGGCACGGCGCCGAGCCGTCCAGCGGCGTGTCGCGATGGTAGAGCAGCGAAATCGGCACCAACTCGCCGTCGGCGGCCGGCGCCATCAGCCGGCGCGTGACATAGTGCTCCGGATCGTGGCCGGAGGGCACTTCCTGCGTCTTCAGGAGCACACGCTCGCGGCTGCGCATATTGTAGTCGAACACCTGCACCGGCGTTGTCATCGACGAATAGGTGAAGCGCATCGTCTCGGTGTCGTACTCGTAGGAGCCGGAAAGGCCGAGCGAGAAAGCCTCCTCGTCGAAGGAGATGAAATGCTCCTCGCCGCTGGCGCGCTCGCGCACGACGATGCGCGGCAGGCCGTCCTTGCGCTCGAGTCTCACCATGTGATGCTTGAAACCGAGCACCGAGAGGATCAGCCGGCCGGGCTCGTGCGGCACCAGTTCCTGCCAGTTGGCGCGGACCGGATTGTCGACCGGCGCGGTCATGATCTTGAAATCCTTGGCGCCGTCGGCGTTGGTCAGGATGAAGAAGACGTCGCCGCCTTCTTCCAGGTCGTATTGCAGCCCGGACTCGCGCACCGCCACCAGCCGGGGCGCCGCTGAAGGATTATCGGCCGGCAGAAGCCGGTACTCGGACGTCTCATGGTCGTTGATGCCGACCAGGATCCAGTCATTGGCGCGCGTGCCGCTGACATCCATGAAGAAGCCCGGATCGGTCTCCTCATAGATGAGGCGGTCGTTCTCCAGCTTGTCGCCGAGCTTGTGGAAGAATACTTTCGACGGGCGATGGTTGTCGTCGAGGCGGGTGTAGAAGAAGCCGTCATCGCCGGCATTCCAGACCCCGCCGCCGCCCGTATCCGGGATCTGGTCGGCAAGGTCGGTGCCGCCGGCAACATCGCGCACGCGTAGCGTGAAGAATTCCGAGCCCTTGTCGTCGAACGCCCAGATGAGCTTCTTGTGGTCCGCGGAATGGTCGACGCCGCCGAGCCGGAAATAGGCCTTGCCCTCGGCCTCCGCGTCGCCATCGAGCAGGATTTCCTCGCTGCCGCCATCGCGCGAGGTGCGGAAATAGCGCGGCTGCTCGCCGCCCTGCCGGAAGGACGAGCCGTAGGCATAGGGGCCGTCCTTCATCGGCACCGTTGAGTCGTCCTCCTTGATGCGTCCCTTCATCTCGGCAAACAGCTTGCCGCGCAGATCCGCGGTGCCGGCCATCAGAACGGCCTGATAGGCGTTCTCGGCCTCCAGATAGGCGCGGATCCGGCCGTCAAGCAGGGAAGGATCCCGGAACACGGCCTGCCAGTTGTCGGCCCGCATCCAGGCATAGCCGTCGCTGCGGGTGATGCCGTGATGCGTGTCGGAAACAGGATGTTTCTCAGGCGTCGGCGGGCTGGCGGCCGGGAAGGCGGGAGTCAGGGCGGAAGTGCTGGTCATTACGTCTCGCTGCGGAATTTGCTTGAATGACGAATGAACACGCCACTCAGCGGCGGTTCAAGGGGCACGGCTCAAGATGGTCGACAGAAGCCAAGTCGAAGGGGAAAAGATGAAATCCTGTGTTGCTACCGCTATGTCTGTCGCCGTCCTCGCGGCGGGTCTGACTTTTTCCAGTCCGTCTCATGCAACCGTCTTTGCCGCCTGGCAAGTGGCGGGCGTGCCGTTCGGCGACACGCTCAACGCGCGAAAGTATCCCTCCAACGCATCGCAAAAACAGGCCGCCTATCCGAACGGCACCGTGCTGCAGATGACCGGCCGCTGCACAGGTGGCGTAAATCTGCTCGATATCGCCGGGCAGCCGCAATGGAAGCAGCGCCAGGCGATCCGCTATCGCTGGTGCGAGGTGTGGCACGACCCGGCGCAGAATGGCCATTTCGTCACCGGCTGGGTCTACGGCAAATATATCGCGCCTTATTGACGGACCGTCGGCTCGCCTTGTCGGGCCGGCCGGCAGGGCAGCTACGTTGCGCCATAGGATTCATCGTGCTGGCGCAACAGGCATCCAAGCATTGGTCAAGCATCGCGGGCCATGTCGTGCGGCGATCGGATGTCTAACACGCCAGTGACGCAGCGTCATGGCATGCTGGTCTGGCCAGAAAAATCTCGCGAAGTTACACGCCGCACGAATTTTTGAAGCTGAAACGGCAATATTTGATGAATATCGGCCAATATAAGTCAATATGCGAATTGACTTACTTGCGATGCGGCGTCATTAAGATGACCGACGCGAATCGCAGGGTTTTCCTGAATGAAATTCGCGCGATGCCCGACCTCGGAAAAAAGGGCGCAATTTTAGAAACAACTCTCGTTGGGGCCTGAGCACTATGGAAATCGTCGAAACACCTTCGAAAAACGGTGATGCGCTGATCGAACTGACCGCCGATGTCGTCGCCGCCTATGTCAGCAACAACCCGGTGCCCGTTGGGGAATTGCCGAACCTAATCGCCGACGTCCATGCCGCGTTGGGCCGTGTCGGTGGTTCGCCGGAGCAGCCATCGGCCGAGAAGCAGAAGCCGGCCGTCAATCCCAAGCGCTCTGTCCACGACGACTACATTGTCTGTCTGGAGGACGGAAAGAAGTTCAAATCGCTGAAGCGTCACCTGATGACCCATTACCATCTCACGCCGGAGGAATACCGTGAGAAGTGGGGGCTGGACGCCAACTATCCGATGGTGGCCCCCAACTACGCGGCTGCCCGCTCGCAGCTCGCCAAGAAGATGGGTCTGGGCCGCAAGCGCAAGGGCCGCTGATCGGCTTCGTTCCTCAGGCAAAGTTCGACGGCGCCCTTGCGGCGCCGTTTTGCTTTTCCGGATAGCGAAGGCGATATGGACCGGATCAGGCCGTCTGCTTCAGCGCCGCTTCCGCGTCGCGCTTGATGCGCTTGACCATCGAACGCAGGCCGTTGGCGCGCTGCGGCGAAAGATGCTCGTCCAGCCCGAGCTCCTTTAGCGTCGCCTCCGCGTCCGTGCTCTGGATCTCGCTTGCCCGCCGGCCCGAAAACAGCGCCAGCATGATGGCGACGAGGCCGCGCACGATGTGGGCGTCCGAATCGCCCTGGAAGCTGATCACCGGATCGGCGCCCGCTCCCTGCTCGGTGGTGAGCCACACCTGGCTGACGCAGCCGGGCACCTTGTTCGCGGCCGTGCGTTCGTTCTCGGGGAAAGGCGGCAGGCCCTCGCCGAGCTCGATCACATAGCGATAGCGGTCCTCCCACTCGTCGAGCAGGGAAAAGTCGTCGCGGATCGTCTGGATCGGGGTGGTCATGGCCCGCATATAGTGGCGCGGCACCGTCGCGTCACGGAAAAAGAAAGCGCCGCGGGCGTCGAGAGGTCGGACGGGCCCGCGGCGTAGCCAAGTGGCGGCTGAAGATTGTCTCAGTTCTTGGAAGTCAACAGCACTGGTATGTTGACCTTGGCGGGCAGCACGATGTCCTCGGCGACGCTGCCGGTGGTCATCTTGGCCGTGTCCGCAACCTTCGTCTCGGCCGCGCCTGCCTGCTCTGATTTGTCGTCGATCATGGCGGCGGCGATCTTGGCCGTTTCCTGGGCCCGGACTGTAATGGTGTACATGGCAGATTTGCCGGTTTCGCAGACATCGGGCTTGCGCTCGCAGAGCCCTGCAATGTCGCCCACCGCCTCGCGCGCCGCGAACAGCGCCTGGATCGGCCCGACGCTCTGCTGGCCGTCCTCGCCCGGGCCGACGCCGAGCGGCAGCGCCAGCAGCACCAGCGAAAACCAGAAAGCCATCCTGATCAGAAAGCCCATCTCACTTGCCTCTCGTGCGGGATGGATCCTGCATCCATCCGTGACGGGTCATGCATCCATCGGCATGACCTCTTTTATGGGCACGATAATGGCACGGTCACGCAAAGGACGGCTTGCCTCGAAGCCGCGAATTTGTCTCAAATTTTAGGCGAATTGGAAAGGAATTGGTTTTGAAGCGGACTTGTGTCGAATCTCATCGACAGCATTAACTTTACGATAACCATATATCGCATTGTAATTATTCGATTTTATTCGCAACAGAAATTAGCCGCGTCAGGTTTAGGCCCGTTTTGGCACAGGCCTCGCGGCTAACGCGCCGTTTACCATGACGCCAACTCGGCGCGCTTTGCGGTGCCGGCATCACAATATTTGCCTTGGGGCGGTCGCTGGCACCCGCCAGCCTTATCCATTCCTTAAACGCTGGATGCGAGTTTCAAGTCATTGATTGAGTCACCTGCCAGGCAGGATGTTTTTACCACCGGGTACGCGTGCGTTGAGTTCGATTTCAGCCAGATACGTTCAATTGCCCGGCGCGGTTGCCGCCGGCTGCGAACGCTTGGTTCACCCCACCGTGACGAGTGAGGCGGAACGCCTGCGCCAGCGCCGCTTCATCGGCGTCATGCTCGCCGCGCCATTCCTTGCCGCGGGTGCCGCGGTGACGCTGGTCACCTCGAGTCTCGGCGCGGCCGTCACCATGGCCGCCATCTTTGCCGCTTTCGGCTTGTGCTGGTTCGCCGCGCTTCTGGTCGCCGCCACCGGCCACATGGCGCTCGCCGGCCGCATGGCGGTCGCCTTGGGCGGCCTTGCCCTTGCCGGCGCAATAGCGGCGGCAGGGGGATTGGCCTCGCCGGTCGCGCTGCTGGGCTTGGCATTGCCGGTCGAAACCTGGTGGGTTTCCGGGTCGCGGCGCGCCGCGCTGTCGAGCGTGATGGCCGCGGTCGCCGCGATCGTTCTCCAGCCCTTTGCCGGCCAGCTCCTGCCGCCTGGCGAAATCGCCGCCTGGCACTGGCTGCTGCCGCTAGCCTGGGCGCTGACATTGTTGCCGCGTGCCGCCGCCTTCGCCGATCCTGCCGGCCTGCGGCCGGCGGAGCCCGCCGGCGATCGTCTCGAGGACCTGATCGACGCCGTCGTGCTGCGCGTCGGCCGCCAGGGCGAAGTGCTCGACGCGTCCGCCAAAGCGCGTTCGGTCCTGAAACTGGCGCCGGAGCTCCTGCTTGGCACCGGCCTGTTCGAGCGGGTCCATCTGTCCGACCGCGTCGCCTATCTCACCGCCTTGGCGGACATGCGCGAGGGGGCGCCGAAGCGCCGGCTTGAGTTGCGCATCCGCTTGCCGCGCGAGGGTTCCGGCGCTGCCGATAATTTCCGTCCGTTCAGTCTCGACTTGCTGCGCGGCGAAGCCGAACGCGACGTCTTCATGCTGGTGCTGCGCGAGAACGACGATGTCGCGGAGCTGCGCGAGGAGCTTGCGGAAGCCAGGGAGGCCGCCGCGGCCGCCGAAGTGGCCAAGGGCCGCTTCCTGGCGGTGGTCAGCCACGAGCTGCGCACGCCGCTCAACGCCATCATCGGCTTTTCCGACATGCTGCTGCATGAGATGTTCGGCGCCTTCAAGGACCCGCGCCAGAAGGAATATGTCGGCCTGGTCAGGGAGTCGGGCCAGCATCTTCTGTCCGTCGTCACCTCGATCCTCGACGTCTCGCGCATCGAGGCGGGCGCCTATGCGACCGAGCTGGAGACGTTCCGTTTCGTCGAGGCCGTCGACATGTGCCGCTCGATGATGCGGCCGCTGGCCGACGCCAAGGGCATCGTTCTTGCCACCCAGATCGCGCCGGATGCCGGCGAGATCAATGCCGACCGTCGCGCGGTGCAGCAGATCC
>NZ_RZRY01001490.1:0-503 GCF_003998035.1 Mesorhizobium sp. M2A.F.Ca.ET.039.01.1.1
AGCCTGGCGATGGTGGTGGGGGTTTTGGCGATCCTGAAGGCGGGCGGCGCCTATCTACCGCTGGACCCGGCCTATCCCAGCGCGCGGCTGCGGCAGGTTGTGGACGATGCCGCGCCGCGGCTGCTAGTTTGCGATGGGGCCGGACGGGCAGCACTCGGCCCCGAGGTGCTGACCAATGTGACGGTGGTCGATCTGGATACGGCCACCCCGGCCTGGGCCGAGCGCGCGCCTTCGGACCCGGACCCGCGCACGCTTGGCCTCACATCACGCCATCTCGCCTATGTAATCTACACTTCAGGCTCTACCGGAACGCCAAAGGGCGTCGAAATGTCCCACGGGTCGCTTGTGAACTCGCTCGCGGGGGTTGCCACGTCAAAACTTTGCACACTTCAATTCGCGACCCTGAACTTCGATGTGTCCTCCCAGGAATTGTTCATTTGCTGGAAGGAGGGTGGACTGCTCGTGCTCTTGCGGGAAGAAACCCGCAAGAGCACGAGCAGTCC
>NZ_RZRY01001491.1:0-501 GCF_003998035.1 Mesorhizobium sp. M2A.F.Ca.ET.039.01.1.1
GCCGAGAACCGGCGGGCAGCCTGGCTGACGGGTCAACCGCCTCTGACCATCTCGACCATCATAGGATGACCGAAGCCACCGGCCTCCTTGGCGAAAACGGCAAGGCCGGTCCATATCCGAAGCGCATCACAATATCCGGCCTGCGGGTCTCGCCGACAATCCCCGCCAGGTCGGCGCGCAGGCGGGCGACCTCGACAGGCTGGTTGATGAACGCGAGCTTAAGTCCCAAGCTCGTCGCGGCCAAAGCGAAGCGCTGGCACGCCTGGCCGACCCTGACCCAGTGGTCGTGGTCCGGCCGCTCGGCAAAGAAGATCGCCACCCCTGCCGATGAGTCGATCTGACGGGCGTATTTCTCATTCTCCTGGGCGGCGCTGAACAACCGGTCCAAGGCGATCCGGCCAAGGCTGGTCGGCAGCACCGGCCTGCCGCTCGCGGCTGAGAAGAGCCCATCGCCTCGAGCCATTGCGCTGCGCGGGTTGAAGCGGATCCACTGCTTCAGCT
>NZ_RZRY01001492.1:0-501 GCF_003998035.1 Mesorhizobium sp. M2A.F.Ca.ET.039.01.1.1
GCACGGCGCCGATCACCTGCGCGTCGGATGGATAGGCGGCATTGGTCGAGGCCGTGACCTTGGCGGCGGCAGCCTGCCACTCCGTCTTGCCCTTTAGCGCATTGTCGGTCCAGGCGGACGGCCCCTTCCAGCCCTTCAAGGCAGCGGACAGTTCCGCCAGCCCTTCGGCCGCGTCGGCGACCAGCGGCAGCGCCCAGTGCTTGCCGGCATCGAAACCTTGGGTGTTCAGCCCGATGATGGTGCGGCCGGCATTCTTGAACAGCGCCCATGAGCCGGTGGTGAAATCCTGCAGCCTGGTGCCGACGGCAAGCACGACATCGGCCTCCTCGGCCAGCCGGTTGGCGGCGGACGTGCCGGTGACGCCGACCGCAGCCATGTTGAGCGGATGGTCATCGGGGAGCGAAGACTTGCCGCCCTGCGTCTCGCAGACGGGAATGCCGGCGCCCTGCACAAGCTTGGCCAGTTCGCCCGAAGCCTGCGAATAGAGGACGCCGCCGCCGG
>NZ_RZRY01001493.1:0-497 GCF_003998035.1 Mesorhizobium sp. M2A.F.Ca.ET.039.01.1.1
CACGCTGCGCAGCGCGTTGAAAACGACGCCGCCGACATCCTCGCGCATCATGCCGGGGTTGGAGGCGGCTGGCACATAGGTGCCCGAGACCTGGCCGCGCCGGTCGATATGGGCGCCGCCCAAGGCCAGGATCGTTGGGGCCAGGATAGTTGGGAATGTCGGCATTTCGGGTCGCTGACTTTCATTGATCGTGCGGCTGCGCACACTAGGTTTCCCCGGGTCGCCCTGCAATCGGGGTCGCGATTCGGGATGGCCGGACATCGAAATCTCTTCTGGACCAGCGGTTGTGCTCCGCACTAGCCCTGGTGATACAAAAATAGAACAAATCCAGATATTGATTGTTTTTCAAATATTTGCAGCCCCTTGCCAAATGAGAACAAAAAAGGTACAAAACAGCAGGGATCACGGATTGTCCGGCCTTCATTGACGACCAAGGGGTGATGTATCATGGCTCAGAATACTTTGCGGCTTGTAGAGGATAAGGCAGTGGACAAATC
>NZ_RZRY01001494.1:0-496 GCF_003998035.1 Mesorhizobium sp. M2A.F.Ca.ET.039.01.1.1
CGGTATAGGCGACGCCGTGCCAGGCGGAGACGAATATGCCGGCGACGACGACCGCCAATGGCAGCAGCGGCAGCAGCGTGGGGATTGCGGCGGTGCCGATCACCAGCAGCCACAGCACCAGGAAGGCAAATGCGCTCAGCGCGCTGCAGACTTTCAGGAACGGGCGGCGGTTGCCGTGGCGGTCGGTGAAGCGGCCGCTCCAGACGCGCATCACCATGGCGCCAGTCTGCACGGCGGCGAGGCTGGTGCTGGTCACCCATGTGCCCATGCCGGCAAAGTCATGCAGAAAGACCGAGGCGAAGGTCAGCACCGCGACCTGCGGGAAGCAAAGCAGCCGAATGGCGCTCGAAATGCGCCAGACCTCGATGTTGCGCAAAGGCGCCGGGCCGGTTGTCGCCGCGGCGGCGTGACTGCCGCCTTCCACCGGCGGCTCGTGCAGCCAGCGCCAGGCGAAACAGGCCGAGAGCGCGGAGACGGCCGCAAGCAGGCCGAAGAC
>NZ_RZRY01001495.1:0-496 GCF_003998035.1 Mesorhizobium sp. M2A.F.Ca.ET.039.01.1.1
CCTTCGCGCTGGTCCACATGCGGCCGGCCGCGCGCCGCGTCGCGCTGTTCATGGTCATGGTGCCGTTCTGGGTCTCGGTGCTGGTGCGCGCCTTTGCCTGGATCACCATCCTGCGCCGCAACGGTGTGCTCAATTCGGCGCTGGTCGGCAGCGGCGCGATCGCCGAGCCGCTGGAACTCGTCTACAATCAGTTCGGCGTGATCGTCGGCATGGTCCACTACATGATGCCGTTCGCGATCCTGCTGCTCTACGCCAACCTTTCCGAAATCGACCCCCGCATCATCCAGGCGGCGCGGTCGCTTGGGGCGAGGCCCGTCACTATCTTCACCCGCGTCTGGCTGCCGCTCAGCCTGCCCGGCCTTGCGATCGCCAGCCTGTTCATCGTCATCTTCTCGCTCGGCTTCCTGGTGACGCCGGCCATCCTCGGCGCCGGTCGCGTGCTCATGGTCGGCGAATACATCTCGGTGCAGATCTCCTCGACCTTGCGCTGGGGGGT
>NZ_RZRY01001496.1:0-496 GCF_003998035.1 Mesorhizobium sp. M2A.F.Ca.ET.039.01.1.1
GTGCTCTCCGCCGTGGTTCCGTATCTCTTTTTCAAGCGGCGCGGTTGGCTGTGAAAGGAAATAGGCTGGTTCGGGGCGCTTACTGAAAGTCCCACTTCCCGGAGCGGTCGCGCAGCTCAGCGAATTCGACATCTTGACTATCGCACGACACGTTGGCCTCGAGGTTGAGCAGCTCAAGCGGGACATGGAAGACCGCGCCATCGAAAACGTCCTCGAGCGCAATTGCGCGCTCGCCAAGGAGCTGTACATCAACGTCACGCCGGCGTTGGTTCTCGGCGACGAAGTGATTTCAGGTGTGCTCAAGATTCACACGCTGGAACGCTTCATCGCCAAAGAGCGGGAAGAAGCTAAGCGTCGTGCCGGATCACAACTTCGGCATTTTGACAGCGTGGCGGCCGGTGCGATCCCGTTCTTTGGCCACGAGTGCCGCTTCTCGCGCCGGGCCAAATCTCTTATATGGCCCGGCAACGCGGTGCTAGCGTGCAAAGTCCTGCAT
>NZ_RZRY01001497.1:0-495 GCF_003998035.1 Mesorhizobium sp. M2A.F.Ca.ET.039.01.1.1
CAATGACGACTGGGCCACGCTGCGTCCATCGGAATTCAATGCACGTTGGCCCCCAACCAAGGCCAAGAGCTCGCAAACAGCTTAGCGAAATATCAGCGATACGCTCCTGCCCGTCGTCAGTAAGCGCGGCCGGATAGCTGAACTCACGATACATGAAATGCGGTGGAGGACCGAAGTGCCCCCCGGAAATCGCAATAACCTCATTTCCCATCATCTCGGCGCAATAGTAGGGGCCTTGTGCGAATTCTTCGACCAGTATTCTCGGCGAAGACGGCCACATGTGCTTCCCGCCCAACAGATAGGTCGTATGTTCTGCTAACTCATCAAGGTTGCGGCACAATCGGACTCCCCTACTGCCGGTGCCTACGACTGGCTTGAGAACCACCGGCAGGCCGATCTCCTTGGCAGCGGTTTCCACCTCCGTCGCATCCGCTGCCAAGCGATAGGCAGGTATTGGAACGCCGGCTTCCTCGAGAAGCTGACGTTGCTTGAATT
>NZ_RZRY01001498.1:0-493 GCF_003998035.1 Mesorhizobium sp. M2A.F.Ca.ET.039.01.1.1
GCGTCGTAGAGCAGATGCGCGGCGCAGCCGGCAACCAGCGCCGTGGAGCGTGACGAATCCAGCACGGCCGCCAGCCCGTTGCGCCAGGCTTCGAGGACATGCTCGTCCGGCTCGACCAGCTTGATCGCCTCATCGGCCTTGCGCAGCGCTCGCATCAGCGCGGCCGCGGCCTGCGCGTCGAGATCGCGCGCCGCGTAAGGCAGCGCGATGGAGCCTTCGATGATCAGCCGCTCCAGCAGGCCGGCGAGTCGCTCGCTCTCGGTCTTGCGCGCTTCGCCGTAGCGGATGATGTCGGCAAGCGGCGGCACCGAGGCCAACAACTCCAGGCACTCGCTGCTGTGCGCCGCCTTTTCCTCGAGCGCTGCAAGACCGGCGGCGGACGCCTCGCTCAGGGCGGCGGTGATCGCACTCTGCACCAGCGTAGCCAAAGCATCGAGCGTCGCGGCGGCGCCGATCATCTGGATGAGCCTGCCATTGGCGGCCTTCTCGATGG
>NZ_RZRY01001499.1:0-493 GCF_003998035.1 Mesorhizobium sp. M2A.F.Ca.ET.039.01.1.1
CGTCGAGGCGGGCCAAAACCTCGGTGGCGCGAGCGACAGGCCCGATCAGGGTTTCCAGAGGCAGCTTGGCGACGTCGTAAGTCATTGATTTCACGATAGCTGATTCGCGATAGTCCAGCTATCTGTCATTTAACTTGACTTGTAGGTGGGTTCCACCGGCGGCTTTATCACTATCGATAATGACCGCTTATCGATAGTGATTGATTTCACCGCGCGAATCAGCCAGAATCGTCCTCCAGCCCGCCGGCGACGTCCCGCGGGGCCGCGAACGACACAGGGAAGGCGGCTTTCCGCCGCACGAGAGAGGGCGCCCCGCATGTCCGACCAAAAACCCGTCCGCCTGCCCGACCCCGCTTCCGTCGAAACCGTGCTCGCAGCTCTGCAGGCGCAGTCGGCCGACGCAAAGCTCGCCCCTGCCCTCACCAAAACCTTTCCAGGCTTTGCCTTCACCGTCGTGACGATCGACGATTTTTATTGGCGCAACCCTCACGCC
>NZ_RZRY01000149.1:0-11291 GCF_003998035.1 Mesorhizobium sp. M2A.F.Ca.ET.039.01.1.1
GAAGAGGATGTGAGGCTTCTCCTCGCCGGCGATCGCGACGAAATGATCGATGCCGCGAACCTCGACCCGGCCCGGCTTCGCAGCGTCCGGGTCGAAGTCGAACAATGCATCGAGGAAGATGTATTCGGCCGCGAGACGGGCCATGTTGCCCCACATGTCGCGCGCGATGGCCTCGATTTCGGCGTCGCTCTTCTGCGGATAGGCAAGGCGCAGATTGTTGACCGCGACCCGGTGGCGCCCGACCAGCGGACCGACCCGGCGGGCGGCGCGGTCGGCGAAGTTGAGCGCGCTGTCCGGCGGCAACAGGCGCAGCAGCGACAGCAACACCATGGCGAGCCGGGCGACCAGCCAGTGCTCCATCTGGCGCAGCCGCAGGCCGTAGCGGAACATGAAGTCCCGGCGGGCTTTCCTGAGCGCGTTGCCGACCATCCGCCTTTCCTGGAACTGTTTTAGGAAACGCGCAGGATGATCTTGCCGAAGACGTCGCGGCCTTCCATGCGCTTCAGCGCGGCATCGATGTCGTCGAAACCCACCTCGGTGTCGATTACCGGGGCAACGAGGCCAGAGGCCATCTTCTGCATGGCGTTGGCCATGTTCTCCATGCGGCAGCCGAAGGAGCCGAGCAGCTTCAGCTGCTGCTGGAAGAGCTGCATCAAATTGACCTGCGTCGACACGCCCGAGGTCGAACCGCAGGTGACGAGGCGCCCGCCGCGCTTCAAGCACAGCATCGAGCCGGCGAACGTGTCGGCGCCGACATGTTCGAAGACGACGTCGACGCCTTTCTTCTTCGTCAGCTTGCGCACGACGCCCTCGAAGCGGTCCTCACGGTAGTTGATGACATGATCGGCGCCGAGCGCCTTGGCCTTGTCGATCTTGTCGTTCGAGCCGACCGTGGTGATGACCGTGCAGCCCATCTTCTTGGCCAACTGGATGGCGGCGGTGCCGATGCCGGAGCCGCCGGCATGGACGAGAATGGTCTCGCCGGGCTCCAGCTTCGCGTTGTCGAACAGCATGTGCTCGACCGTGCCGAAGGTTACGGGCGCGACCGCCGCGCCGATCTCGGTGACGCCGGGAGGAGCGGGCACCAGCAGGCGCGCCGGCAGGTTGATCTTCTCCTGGGCGAAGCCATCCAGATGGAAGCCATGGACGCCGGAAACATGCTCGCACAGATTGTCACGGCCTTCGCGGCAGGCGCGGCACAGGCCGCAGGTACGCGCGCCGTAGATCGACACCAACTGCCCCGGCAGCAGGTTGGAGACTCCTGGACCGACCGCCTCGACCTCGCCGGAAGCTTCGGCGCCGACGACCAGCGGCAGCTTGCGCTTGGCGAAAGCCATGCCGCGCCAGCCCCAGACGTCGATATGGTTGAGCGCCACCGCCTTGATGCGGAGCGTCACTTCGCCCAGCGAAGGCGGCGGGGGAGGCGGCAGGTCCACCGTTTCGAGACGGCGATCCTCGATAAGTTGCAATGCGCGCATAGGGCCTGTCAGTCGGTTCTAAAGCGCGTTGCGCTTCAGGTTCTTTGTCATGCATGTCGTTGTCGCAAGACCGATTTCACTTCGGCGCGACATGCATTGGCGGAAAAATGTCCGCTTAGACCGGTTCCCGCGCCATGACAAGGCAGGTGTTCTGGCCGCCGAAGCCGAAAGAGTTCGACAAAACCGTGCCGACCTCGGCGTTGCGCTTCTTGTTCGGGACGACGTCGAGGACAATGGCCGGATCGGGATTGTCGTAATTGATGGTCGGCGGGATGACGCTTTCGCGCATGGTCATCAGCGAGAAGGCGGCCTCGACCGCGCCTGCCGCCGACAGCGTGTGGCCGATCATCGACTTGTTCGACGAGACCGGCATCGAGCCGATACGCTCGCCGAACACGGTGGACAGCGACAGATGCTCCATCTTGTCGTTTTCCGGCGTCGAGGTGCCGTGCGCGTTGACATACTCGATCTCGTCCTCGCTCATGCCCGCATCGGCAAGGACGGCGCGCACCGCCGCGATAGCCGGCGACGCATCGGGCTTGGAGCGAGTGCGGTGGAAATCGTCCGCCTTTTCGCCGCAGCCGCGCATGATGCCGAGGATCGTCGCGCCGCGGGCCAGGGCTGCTTCCAGCGATTCCAGCACCAGAGCGCCAGATCCTTCGGCGAGCACGAAGCCATCGCGATCCTTGGAGAAGGGTTTCGACGCCTTTTCCGGGATGTCGTTATGGGTGGAAAGGGCAGAAAGCAGCGAGAAGCGGATCAGCGCCTCGGCCGTCGCCGAGCCGTCGGCGCCGATCGACAGCGCCTTGTCGCATTCGCCGCGCCGGATCGCCTCGACGCCGAGCTGGATGGCGGTGGCGCCTGAAGCGCATGCGGTCGAGAGCGTTATCGGCAGGCCGCGCGTGCCGAAGCGGTCGGCCAGTCGGTCGGCGATCGAGCCGAACTGGGTGGTTTCGAAGATGTCGAGCTCCTTCAACGCGCGGGCGACGCGCAGCAATCTCTCGGAACCGCCATCCTTCTTGTCGGAATTATAGAGCGAGAAACGGTCGGCCCAGTCGAGCTCGACCGGCGGCGAGGCGAGGAACAGCGGGCCGCCGAAATCGCCGGAATCGAGCCGTGCTTCCGACACGGCTTCTTGGGCCGCGGTCTCCGCCAGTTCGTAAGTGAGGTGGCTTGCGCCCTTCGAGCTCGACGGCAGGAAGTCGACCATGCCGGAAATGCGGGTGTTGAGGTGATCGACCGGAAAGCGGGTGATCGGATGGATGCCGGATTTACCGGACGTCAGCGCCGCCCAGTTGTCGGTCTTGCCGACGCCCAGCGACGTCACGACGCCGATGCCGGTGACGGCCACGACCGGCCTGCCCATGTGGTCTTTGAGATTGGCCATGTTTTGTCCTGACAGCCTCGATCGTACCTCAGGCCGCTTTGATCAGCCCCATGCCCTCGAATTGGTGATAGCCGATCGCCGTTGCAAGGACTGCCTTCGGCGCACCGTCAAACGGCTTCTCGGCTGCGGCATCGAAAACGGGGTAACCGGCCTTGCGGTCGATCGCCATGGCCGCGAGCGCCACGGCGAAGGGGAACTGCGCCTCCTTCATATGGCCGGTCAGCGTCGAGAAGCCGCGCACGGCGAGCGCCGGATTGGCGTCGAGCGCCGCTTTCTCCGCGGCGGTGGCTGCATGAGCGCCCGAAGCGCCGGATATCGTCAGCAGTTCGCCGGCGGGCAATTCGGCCTGCTTCAGTAGGGCCACGATCTCGGCATCCAACTCACCCAGGCGGCGTCTGGCGCGGCCGGACACGATGGGGCCGAGCTCGGCATAGATCCTTCGGCCGCGGCTTTTCGCGTGCTCGCGCTGCTCCAGCACCAGGAAAGCGCCGCCCGAACCGGTGACCACGCCGCCGCCCTCGGAGCCCTGACGCTGCCAGACCGGCTTCCAGGGGCCGCGATGCAGGTAGCCGGCGAGCTCGTAGCCCAGCAGCATGTCGGAATGCTCCGTCTGGAAGGCGCCGCCGACCAGAACATGGGTCGACTGTCCCGAGCGGATGCGCGCGGCTGCCGTCTCGACGGCCGAGACGCCGGCGCCTTCCTCGCCCATGAAGGTGCGGGAGGAACCGGTGACCTTGTGGACGATCGATATGTTGCCGGCGAGCAGGTTGGAGAGCTGGGCCAGGAACAAAGTCGGCCGCAGTTCCGTCGTCAGCTTCTCGTTGAGCAGCACGTCGCGGTCGTTGCGGCTTTCGGAAGCAGCAAGGATTGCGGCGTCGACGGCCTCGTCGCGCTCGCCGCCACCGGCCGCCACCACCATGTCCATGGTCGTGCAAAGCTCGTCATTGCCCTTGACTCCCGCATCGTCCAGCGCAAGGCCGGCGGCATAGGTGCCGAGGCGCTGCCAGGTTTCCATCTGGCGCTGGTCGCCACGTTTGGCGATCTGCAGGTTCCAGTCGATCTCGGGCAGAGGATGAATGGTATAGGGGGCGAAGCGCTCGGCATCGAGCACCGGCTGGAACCCAGGCTGCGTAAGCTTTTGCCAATGGGCATCCGGACCCTCTCCCAGCGAGGAGACAAGGCCGATGCCGGTGATGACGACGTCGTGGGAACTCATGGGCGGCTGTTGTGGGTCAGGCGACTTTTTGATTTTGCGCATGATCCTTTCCGAAAATCGATGCCGATTTCGGGGTCATGCGCGGAGCGCGTCAAGTTCGCGCTCGCCGTAGACATCAGGCGCTCTTGGCCGCGACCAGCGCGTCGATCTTGGCGCACAGGTTCTTCATGACGAAATAGTCGTCGGTCGAGGCATTGCCGTCATTGACCTCCTGCGTCCACTTTTCCAGCGGCACCTTGATGCCGAATTCCTTGTCGATGGCGAAGACGATGTCGAGGAAATCGAGGCTGTCGATGCCGAGGTCGTCGATGGTGTGGCTCTCGGGCGTGATGGTGTCGATATCGATCTCGCTGGTATCGGCAATGATCTTGGCGACTTTCTCGAATGTGGTGGACAAGGGCTCTTCCTTCGGGTTGCGGGCGGAATCTGTCCGCATCTTGCTTTGCGCGCTGTCTAATCGGTTTTTCCCGGCAGGAAAAGGCCTGATGCGCCGGGAGCAGATGGGACGCCGGCTTTGGGAACGCAAGAAGGGCCGCCGTTCGAACCGGCGGTCCTTCCCATCTTACGCTGCGTCAGCTGAGCGACATGCATCAGTCGCGGAGCTTGACCAGATCGTTGAGCAGCCCGCCCGTCCCGTTGTGGACGGTGAGCCGCTCGACCTTGCCGGCGATGGCCTCCAGAGCCTCGAGCTCCTTCAGCCGCAGCATCACCGGGTTCTCGGCCATCACCTTGGCCGTGTTGAGCAGCGAACCCGTGGCGTTCGTCTCCTCGCGGCGGCGGATGACGTTGGCCTCAGCCTGCTTCTCGGCCGAAACCACCTGGTTGAGGATCTCGCGCATGTCGCCCGGCAGGATCACATCCTTGAGAGCGATGTCGCTGACCTCGACGCCGATCGCGGCCATGTCTTCGCGCACCTTGGCCGCCGCGTCCTCGTCGACCGTGACCTTCTTGTCGAGGATCTGGTCGAGCGTGAGCGCGCCAAGCGTCTTGCGGAAGGCGTACTGCAGGGCGCGGTAGAGGGCTTCCGAGAAGTCCTTCACCGTGCTCACCGCCTGGACCGGGTCGACGACCCGGTACTCGGCGGCGATGTTGACGCGGATCGTCACGCGATCCCTGGTCAGCACTTCCTGCCCGGCGACATCGAGCGACTGGCGCTTGATGTCGACGACCTTCAGCTGGACCATGCGGCCGACATTCCAGAAGGCATGCACGCCCGCTTCAAGCGTGCGAACGAGCACGCCATCCACGAAGAGCAGCCCGACCTGGCCGTCCACGACCGGATGCAGGAACATGTGTTCCGTCTTCCGGGCCTGGCCGAGCCGGCGCATCAGCGCCGGATCGATGGCGAGATCGGCCGCCGTGTCGACGGTCGTAACCTTCCACGGACCGGCATCCGCCCACAGCACCAGCTTGCGGTCCGGCGACAGCACAGAATGCAGCGCGCCGTCGCGCTCGACCACGGCGACCTCCATGCGTCCGGTGCGGACGACGGTGAAGTGACGCGCGGCCACGTCCGGGAGCTTGTCGAACAATGCCTTCTCGTAAGCCGAAACGAATTCCGGGTTCTTCAGGTCGTGCCTGGAGATTTCCAGGTTGCCGCGCCGGTTGGCGAGCCAATGTTCGCCCGGCATCAGGACCGCCTGGATCTCGCCCTTGTAGAGGGCGACGGCACGTTCATTTTCCTTCACGAGGACGCGCTGGCGTCCAAGAGCCTTTTCGAGAATGGTCTTCATTGTCTTACTCCTGTCGGGCATGGCCCCATCCGAGGCGTCACGTCATGCGTCGATCATCCTTTTCGTTTTTCGTTTCACGTCGTCGTACTTCATGTTCCTGGGCACGAATGATCCGGAGACCGGTGGCATCCGCGCGAAGCGGGCCTTCGGGAGCGGATCGCGGGGCGGCGAAGCGGGCGCCGGAAGCCCGAGCTTCCCTTGCCGGCCGCGCCGCGCCTTGACCGTCATCGCGGGCCTGGCCGCGCGCCGATGGCGCAGGACGTCGCCGCCCGGCGAGGCCGAAACCTTGCCGTCCGTGAAGTCCTCGCATTCCGGTCCCCGGACCGTTTTGGATAACACCACCTGAAGGTGTCGGCTTATCAGGCCGTTGGAGAAGGAATCGAACCTTCGACAGTCAGATTAACAATCTGATGCTCTAACCAAACTGAGCTATCCGTGGTGCTGATGAAGGGACTCGAACCCTCGACCTCCGGACCCAAATCCGGCGCTCTAACCTCTGAGCTACATCGGCGATCCCAACACCCGAAACGGCGCCGTACACAGCGCGGCAAAGCCGCCTGCGCGGGCGGAGACGAAAGCTCCAACCGTTGTGCTCGCTTCGGTTTTCGTGACCGGGAGCGCGCCTATAGACCCTGCGACGGGTTGTCGCAAGCGGCATTGTGGCGGCAAATTTGCGGCTTCTTCCGGGAGTTGTATTTCAGCAACACCGGCCGGCGCGATGCCTTAGAAAGTCACGCGCCCCAGCACCTTGAGGCCGTCGCCGTCCGGCGCCACCACCACGGCCTCGCCTTCGCGCGGCGCCACGCCGGTGAGCGCTTCGATGTTTTCGAGATGCGTGACCAGCACCAGATTGTCGGAGCCGGAATAGCCGCGGATCTCCTTCATCACCGCTTCCATTTGCGCGGCCTTCTCGGCCGGGTCGGTCTTGAGCAGGTCGAGCGGCGCGAAGGGCTGCGGCTCGGATTCGAAAGCGATGCGGGCGGTGTCGAGGCAGCGGCAGTAGCGGCTGGAGAGCACGTGATCGATGGGTGCTGCGCGCGCCGCGAACAGCGCGCCGATGCGGCTTGCCTGCTGCTTGCCGCGCTCGGACAGATTGAGCTGCGTGGCGCAATTGCCGATGTCGAAATTCGCCGGGTCGGTCGCTCCGGTGACGAAGGCATGGCGAAGCAGCACGACATGGCCGCCGTCGCGCAGCAGCGCCCAGCCGGCATCGGTCGCGTGGGCAAGAGTGGGAGCGGCAAGGAGGAAAAGCGCCAGAACAAGTCGCAGCATCGGAAGTCCTTTGGCGGCCCGGGCGGGCCGAGGCCGTGATCGGCATATAGGGATCGCAAAGCCGTCCGGAAAACAAGCAGAGGCGCCGGAGATAGGCGTGCGGCGCCAATTGCACAGCGGCCGGGGCTCGCCTATCACGGGAAAAATGTCTCCGCCCGCAAAATGACTCCGCTCACTGAAACCGTCCTCTTCGTCTTCAGCCTCGTGGCGCTCGGCTATCTGGCCGGGCTGACCGGTTATCTGAAGCCGGCGAGCGGGGAGGGCATTTCCGAATTCGCCGTCAATGTGGCGATGCCGCTGCTTCTGTTCCAAACCATGGTCAAGTCGGATTTCCACGGTGTGGCGCCATGGTCGCTGTGGGGCGCCTATTTCGCTGCCGTCGCCATCACCTGGGCCGCAGGCCATCTGGTCACGACGCGGCTGTTCGGTCGGGACGCACGCGCGGGGATCGTCGGCGGCGTGTCCTCGGCCTATTCCAATGTCGTGCTGCTCGGCGCCCCCTTCATCCTCGGCATATTCGGCGCCAGCGGCTTCGAGGTCCTGTCGCTGCTGGTTTCGGTCCACCTGCCGATCATGATGATGGCGTCGATCGTGCTGTTCGAGATGTTCGGGCGCGGCAGCGGCGAGACGGTCCACCCGCTGCGTGTCGTCAAAAGCTTCCTCAGGCGCCTGTTCATCAATCCGCTGATCATCGGCATCCTGGCCGGGCTCGCCTGGCGCCTTACCGGCGCGCCGCTGCCCGACCTTGTCGAGCGGCTGGTCGATACGCTCGCCGACACGGCCGGCCCGGTGGCGCTGTTCGCCATGGGGCTCAGCCTGCGCCGCTTCGGCATCTCCGGCAATATCAGGCCGGCGCTGGCGCTGTCGGTGCTGAAGCTGTTCCTGATGCCGGCGCTGGTGCTGGCCTTCGTGTGGCTACTCGGCCTGCCGCCGCTGACCTCCAAGGTCGCGGTCGTCGTTGCGGCGCTGCCGTCGGGCATCAATTCCTACCTGATCGCCGTCCAGTTCAACACCGGCCAGGCGCTGGCCTCGAACCAGATGACGCTTGCCACGGCAAGCGCGGTGCTAACCACGTCGTTCTGGCTGACGGTGGTCGTGCACATCTTCGGATAAGCGTCAGCAAGCGTATGCGCGGCTCGCCTTTGCTGGCCCAACCCCTATATGCCATCTTGTGATTGCTTGCCTGCCTTTCCCTAGGTAAGAGCAATGCGCCGGCGTGCGGCTCTTGAAGCACGCTTCAACGGATATCCAGAAAAACGGCCGATCAGCGCGCCGAACGGAGGCCAGACCATGCTTCAGAAAACCAGCCATTTCATGCGCCAGGCCAATCTCATCAATGGTGAATGGGTGCAGGCCGACAGCGGCCAGACCATCGACGTCAACAATCCGGCGACGGGCCTGAAGATCGGCACCGTGCCAAAGGCCGGCAAGGCTGAAACCCGCCGCGCCATCGAGGCGGCCGAGGAAGCGTTCAAGAGCTGGCGCAAGACCACCGCGCTCGAGCGCTCGAAGCTGTTACGCAAGCTGCATGACGCGATGATGGACAATCAGGACGTGCTGGCCGAGCTGCTGACCATCGAGCAGGGCAAGTCGCTCGCCGAATCCAAGGGCGAGATCGGCTCGTCCGCGGCCTACATCCTGTGGTTCGCCGAGGAAGGCCGCCGCGTCTATGGCGACATCGTGCCGTCGCCATGGGGCGACCGCCGCATCCTTGTGACCAAGGAGCCGGTCGGCGTCATCGCCGCCATCACGCCATGGAATTTTCCGTCCTCGATGCTCGCCCGCAAGATCGGTCCGGCCTTGGCCGCCGGCTGCACCGCTGTGGTGAAGCCCGCCTCGCAGACGCCTTATTCCGGCCTCGCCTGGGGCGCGCTGGTCGAGGAAGTCGGTTTCCCGAAGGGCGTCGTCAACGTCGTGACCGGCTCAGCCGGCGAGATCGGCGACGAACTCTGCACCAATCCGCTGGTCAAGAAGATCACCTTCACCGGCTCGACCGAGATCGGCAAGCTGCTGATCCAGAAGTCCGCCTCGACGGTCAAGAAAGTGTCGATGGAGCTCGGCGGCAACGCGCCGTTCCTGGTCTTCGACGACGCTGATGTCGACCGCGCGGTGGCCGGCGCCGTCACCGCGAAATACCGCAATTCCGGCCAGACCTGCGTGTGCACCAACCGCTTCCTCGTCCAGGCAGGCATCTATGACCAGTTCGTCGAGAAGCTCGCCGCCGCCAGCAACAACCTCAAGGTCGGCTCGGGCCTGGAGGAAGGCGTGCAGCAGGGACCGCTGATCGACGAGAAGGCGGTCGAGAAAGTCGAGGAATTCATCGCTGATGCCACGTCCAAGGGCGGCCAGGTCGTCGCCGGCGGCAAGCGCCATGCGCTTGGCGGCTCGTTCTTCCAGCCGACGGTGATCTCCGGCGCCACGCCGAACATGCGATTCATGAAGGAAGAGATTTTTGGGCCGATCGCGCCCGTGTTCAAGTTCGAGACCGAGGAAGAGGCGGTGGCCTTGGCCAACGACACCGAGTTCGGCCTCGCCGCTTATTTCTACACCGGCAATCTCGGCCGAGCCTTCCGGGTCATGGAAGGTCTGAAATATGGCATGGTCGGTGTCAATGAAGGCCTGATCACCACGCCCGAGGCGCCGTTCGGCGGCGTCAAGGAATCGGGTCTCGGCCGCGAAGGCGGGCATCAGGGCATCGAGGACTATCTCGACACCAAATATGCCTGCTTCGGTGGCCTGGGGCTCTGATATCGACCGGCCGTACTGGATAGGTTTTGAAGAGCCGTCCGTCGTTTCACTGAAACGATGGGCGGCTCTATCTGTTTGGTACGGTCGAAAAACAGTCAGACATCTGGAATTGCCTGAGCCTGCCCTTGCCGGATCATCCATAGCCGGCCTAAATCCATTGATCGACAACTTACATTTTCGGGCATGGCGATGAAGGACGGCGAGGTCTTCGGCACGACGCAGGCGGGCGAGGCCGTACGCCGGTTCACGATCCGGGGCGGCGGCTTGACCGCCAACATCATCGGACTGGGCGCGATCGTCCAGGATCTTCGACTGAACGGCCACGACGCGCCGCTGGTGCTGGGCTACGACCGCTTCGAACCCTACGAGACCGACCGCGCCTTTTTCGGGGCGGTCGTCGGCCGCTTCGCCAACCGCATTGGCGGCGGCCGTTTCACCATTGCCGGCCAGCGCTACCAGACCGAGCAGAATTTTCTCGGCAAGCACACGCTGCATGGCGGCTCGGAAGGCTTTTTCCACCGGCCATGGACCGTCTCGCTGCACGGCCGCGATTTCGTGACGCTGACACTGCACGATCCGGACGGCGCGATGGGTTTTCCCGGCGCGCTCGACGTCACCTGCACCTACCGGCTGAAGATTCCCGGCACGCTCAGCATGGAACTGACCGCGACTTGCGAGCAGCCGACGCTCTGCAATCTGGCGCAGCACTCCTATTTCAACCTCGACGATGGCGGCGTCGGCGACATCCTCGACCATCGGCTGATGCTCAACGCCAGCGCCTACACGCCCGTCGATGACGAGATGATCCCGACCGGTGTCGTGAAGCCGGTCGACGGCACGCCTTTCGATTTCCGGCAGGCGCGGGCGCTGCGCATGGAAATGGAGGGCGAGCAGCTTCAATACGACCTGAATTACTGCCTCGCCTCCAGCCGCGGGCCGCTGCACCAGGCTGCCTGGGTGCAAGGCGCCAATTCCGGCGTCGAGATGGAAGTCTGGACCACCGAGCCTGGACTGCAGCTCTATAGCGGCCAGTTCGTCGCGCCGGCATCGCCGGGGCTCGACGGCCGCCACTACAAGGCGTTTTCAGGCCTCTGCCTCGAAGCGCAGACCTGGCCGGACGCGCCGAACCGGCCCTATTTCCCGCAGGCGACGCTGTGGCCAGGGCAGATCTATCATCAGGTGACGGAATACCGCTTCCGTTTGCCTTAAGGTTTTTCGGTATTGAAGTAATGTGCGCTAAAGCTTCGACGGCGCTTAACTGTCGAATGCTGCCCTCAACGTCGCGAATGGAGCAAGCGCGCCGCGAACCTGCACGACCGCGGCCGCCACTTTATGCGCGCGGCGCACCGCGTCGGCAGGCGCGTGGCCGGCAAGCCGCGCGGCGAGATAGCCGCCGTTGAAAGAATCGCCGGCCCCCGTGGTGTCGACTGGGGCGGCCACATGCGCCGCATCCACGG
>NZ_RZRY01000014.1:0-31380 GCF_003998035.1 Mesorhizobium sp. M2A.F.Ca.ET.039.01.1.1
ATGCTAGAGAACTTCAACAAGTTCGATCGTGGCGAGGAACCAACAGGCCGGGTTGACTTGCGCGTTGGATACTAGGTGCGGCGGACGAAGGTCGCACAGCTGCGCTGTGCGCCCTTCAGCATCCGGGATCGCCGCCGAACCGAGCCACGCTGCGTCCTCGTCTCCGTTAGGGTGCAACAGATCAATCCGAGTATCTGAAACGATGAGGCCCCCAGCGCGAGTGGGCAAGAAATGGGCATAAAACTCGACCGGATCGACATCACGATCCTCCATGAACTACAGAAAAATGGCCGCGTCACAAATGTGGACTTGGCCGAGCTTGTGAACCTTACGCCGAGCCCCTGCCTGATGCGGGTGAAGAGATTGCAGGACAACGGCTACATAGAGGGGTATTCAGCCCTCATCAATGTAGCCAAGCTGGGGCAAACCCTCACGGTTTTCACCGAAGTCACGCTGAAGAACCATCGCCAGATCGATTTTGCAAAATTCTTGGTTGCGGTCGAAAAGATCGAGCAGCTGATCGAGTGCCATTTGGTGTCCGGCGGTTACGATTACCTGTTAAAATTTGTCACCGCTGGTATCAGCGAGTACCAGACCATCATGGAGCGGCTGACTGGCGTCGATGCCGGCATCGACAAGTACTTCAGTTTTGTCGTGCTCAAATCTCCCATCGCCAGGACCCATATTCCACTTCCAACACTTTTCCCAAAATGAGTCGCGGCAGGGCTCAGGCCATGGCTTGGCGAACATCCTTGTCAGCTAGGGTCTGTTCGAGCGTTTTGCGCGTCGCTGCGACGATGGCGTCGATCTCGGCATCGGTGCAGCATAGCGGCGGGGCGTAGCCGAGTACGCCTTGGGGAAACGCACGGATGATCAGCCCGTTGTCCCAGGCCCTGTCGAAAATTCGCCGCGCCGGTTCGGCTGTGGCGGGGGGGGGGGGCTTGCGCTCCTTGTCGACGACAAGTTCCACGGCAGCGAGCATTCCTCGTCCGCGAACGTCTCCTACCAGGGGATGGTCTTTCAGGCCTTCCAAACCGGCCATGAGGCGGGCTCCCGCGCGCCTCCCATTATCCAGCAGCCCGCCTTCGTAGAGTCGCAGAGCCTCCAGACCGACGGCGGCGCAAACCGGATGCGCCGAATAGGTGTAACCATGACCGACGGCATTCTCGCCTGCGCGATCAGCAATGACGTCGTAGACCTTATGGCTCATGAACACCGCCCCCATCGGTACATACCCAGAGGTCAATCCCTTGGCCACCGTCATGAGGTCGGGGACGACGCCATCCTCCTCGCACGCAAACAGCGGTCCGGTGCGACCGAACCCGGTGATGACCTCGTCCGCTACGAAAAGGATATCTTTGTCCTGGCAGAGTTTCCGGACCGCCCTCAGCCAGCCGGCCGGCGGCACGAGCACACCCCCGGATCCCTGAATCGGTTCTGCAAAGAATGCGGCGACGCGTTCAGCCCCGCCCACCTCGGCAATCTTGGCCTCGAGCGCTTTCACCGAGGCTGCGATAATGGCGGAAGGATCCGTCCCAACTGGATTGCGATAGACATAGTGTGAAGGAATCTTGTGCTGCCAATCGAAGGGCAGGCCGAACCCGGCGTGAAACGCCGGAAGCGCCGTCAGGCCGGCACCGACCGTGGAAGAGCCGTGATAGCCGTGCCCGAGCGAAATGAACTGATCCTTCTCCGGCTTCCCATTCGCGTTCCAATAGTAGCGGATGAACCGCACCGTGCTATCGACTGCGTCCGATCCACCGAGCGTAAAGTAGACGTGCTTGAGATCGCCCGGAGCACGTTCCGCCAATTCGGCCGCAAGTCGTATGGCAGGCTCGGATCCCAGGCTGAAATAGCCGGTCGCGTATGGCAGTTCGCTGAGCTGGCGCGTCGCCGCCTCGATGAGACTCTCCTGCCCGTAACCGGCGTTGACGCACCATAGGCCCGCGAAACCATCAATCAATCGGTGACCGGCAGCATCGGTTACGGTTGCGCCCTTGGCGTTTTTGAGGATCCGAACACCCATCCTTTCGTGGCCTCGATATGAGGCAACCGGATGCACCAGATGAGCACGGTCGAGTTCCACAAGTGAGTTGCTGAACATTCTGCATCTCCAGATAAGTACTTGGGGCGAAAACCTTCCCGAACTTTAGCGCGATCGACTTGGAACATCTTTTTGAACGGGGGCGTTTTTGCGCAATCTTGATCTCTCGAGTCGATCGACGCAGCATCTTGTTGGGTCGCCAGCCCCGCTCGCGAGCGGCATTGCCAGAGCAAAAAAGAAGGGGCTGCCGGGCAGCCCCTTTGAGGTGGGGAGTTTCCTGATGCCCGCCGATGAATCAGCTCAAGCCGCCGAAATGGAATGCTTTCGTTTCAAGGTATTCCTCGATGCCTGCCTGCGAGCCCTCGCGACCGAGACCCGATTGCTTGACGCCGCCGAAAGGTGCGACTTCGGTCGAGATCGCACCGGTGTTGAGACCGACCATGCCGAACTCGAGCGCCTCGCCGACGCGCCAGGCGCGCTTGAGGTTCTCAGTGTAGAAATAGGCGGCGAGCCCAAATGGCGTTGCGTTGGCAATTGCTATGGCATCCTCTTCTGTCTTGAAGCGGAAAAGTGGCGCGACCGGACCGAAGGTCTCCTCGCTGGCCAGCAGCATGCTGGTCTTCGCGCCGGTCAGCACGACCGGGGCGACATATTGCGATCCTTTCGGCAGGTCGTGCTCCTTGGTGATGACTTCGGCGCCCTTGGCCAGCGCGTCCTCGACGTGCTCCCGGATCTTGGCAACGGCGGCGTCGTTGATCATCGGGCCAATCGCGACCCCCGCTTCCGTGCCCGGACCGACTTTCATTGCGTTGACGCGCACCGCAAGCTTCTTCGCGAACACATCATAGACGCCGTCCTGTACCAGGAGGCGATTGGCGCAGACGCACGTCTGACCACCATTTCTGAATTTGGAGACGATCGCCCCTTCAATGGCAAGATCTAGGTCGGCATCATCGAAGACGATAAAGGGGGCGTTGCCGCCGAGTTCCAGTGAAAGACGCTTCACGGTATCGGATGCACCGCGCATTAGCAGCGATCCTATTCGGGTCGAGCCGGTAAATGAGATCTTGCGTACCGTCTCATTGGCCATGATCTCCTCACTGATCTCACCCGGTTGGCCTGTGACGACGTTGATCACGCCAGGAGGAATTCCTGCCCGCTCTGCCAGCACCGCGAGGGCGAGCGCGGAATAGGGCGTGTATTGCGCCGGTTTGACAACCACGGTGCATCCGGCCGCGAGCGCTGGCGCAACCTTGCGCGTGATCATCGCGTTCGGAAAGTTCCAAGGCGTGATGATGCCGCAAACGCCTACCGGCTCCTTGAGGACCACGATCCGGCGGCCGTGTGTAGGCGAGGGGATGGTGCAGCCGTTAATGCGGCGGGCCTCCTCCGCGAACCACTTCACAAACGATGCGCCGTAGCGAATCTCTCCCCTTGCTTCGTCCAGGGGCTTACCCTGCTCCGTGGTCAGGATCAGTCCAAGGTCGTCGAGATGTTCGATCATCAGTGCATGCCATGCCTCCAGCAGCGCGGCGCGCTCGGCATGCGTCGTCTTCCTCCACGCCTCGAAGGCAGAAGCGGCCGCCTCAATCGCCAGCTTGGTTTCCACACCGCCCATCGCGGGAACGGTGCCGATCACTACCTGCGTGGCCGGATCAGTGACGGGCAACGTTTTGCCCGAAACGGCAGGAACCCATGCGCCGGCAATCAGCCCAGCCTGTCGAAACAGTTCCTTGTCTTTCAAACCGTGCATAGCGGCCCCCTTGGTCAATCGAGCGCGGTGAGAACCGCGGCGGTGATAGCGTCAGTTCTGTCCTTGCCGTGGACGGTGGCGATGCCTCGCGCGGTCGTCGCTTCCAGGGCGCTCATGAGGCGCCTGGCCGCTCCCGCTTCTCCGAGATGGTCGAGCATCATCGCCCCGGACCAGATAGTCGCGATCGGGTTCGCGATGCCGAGATGGGCGATGTCCGGAGCGGAGCCGTGCACGGGCTCGAACATTGATGGCGCGGTGCGTTCCGGATTGATGTTAGCCGATGCCGCGAAGCCCAACCCGCCCTGAATGGCTGCCCGAGGTCGGTGAGGATGTCGCCAAAGAGGTTGGAAGCCACTACGACATCGAGGCTTTCCGGGGCCATAACCATCCGCGCAGCCATTGCGTCGATATGATAGCTGGTCAGGGCAACATCGGGGTACTCGGAGCTGAGTTCCCTGGCGACATCGTCCCAAAACACCATCGAGAATTTCTGGGCGTTCGACTTTGTCACCGAGGCAAGCCTGCCTCTACGGGCTCGTGCCTGTTCAAACGCGAAACGCAGGATGCGTTCCACCCCGCGGCGCGTAAAGATGGACGTTTCCACGGCAACTTCCCCATCTGTGCCCTGATGGATACGTCCGCCCGCGCCGCTATACTCGCCCTCGGTATTCTCACGGATGCACAGAATATCGAAGTCTTGCGACCGCAACGGGCTAGTCACACCAGGCAACAGGCGATGCGGCCTGATGTTGGCATATTGCGAGAAGGCCTTGCGGATCGGCAACAACAGCCCGTGCAGCGAGACGGAATCCGGGACCAGCGCCGGCCAGCCCACGGCGCCAAGCAAAATAGCATCGAAAGCTCGCAGGACCTCGATGCCATCGTTTGGCATCATTGCTCCTGTTTCCTTGTAGAAGGCGCACGACCAAGCAAATTCCGTGCCTTGGAACTTGAAACCAGAATTGTCAGCGACCCTGCCGAGGACCTGCCAAGCTGCGGCTGTGACATCGCGGCCCACACCATCGCCAGGGATGAGTGCGATACGATAAGTCTTCATTTGGCTATCCCGCACAAGCAATTGGCGCCCCAGCGCCTTGACGTCTGATTGTCGCGAAGCAGGCCGAAAATGAGATGCTGAATCGGCTGTCGGGCCAGTCGAATCTGCTGCGCGATACTTTGCTCAGAGGTGAAAGTTCGGGCCCCGGCAAGCGGTTGTGATGAGCGCCGCACACATTGCGGTTCGCCTTACCGCGTCCCGCGAACCAGCAAGTCATGAACCGCGAGAAGCAGAAACTCGGCGCCCGCGCGGATCGCGGCCGGCGTCGAATGCTCGTCGCTGTGATGGCTGATACCGCCCTTGCTCTCGATGAATATCATCGCCGTCGGCACGTCACGGCTGGCGAAGACCTGGGCATCGTGACAAGCACCAGACGACAGCAGCGCGCACTGCAGATTGTTTTTGGCGGCGATGGCGAAGAGACGGTCGCGCAACCCCTTCGAGAGGGGAGCAGGTGGATCGATAACGTTACGACCTCTGACCGTCGTCAACCCGGCTTGGCCGGCTGCGTACCGAAAGGCCCTGTCGACGATGGATCTGAGGGCAGCGATGGTTTCGCGATCCTGGGCTCTTACCTCACTGTCTACGATCACCTGCCCTGGAACGACGTTCGTTGACCCTGGACTGACGCGCAGATTGCCGAACGTCATGGTGCCGGCGTCAGCCAAACCTTCCTCAACCATTGCCGCAATGGCGCTGTGGATTGCCGAGGCTGCACAGACGAGCGCATCCTGGCGGTCGGCCATCGGTGTCGACCCCGAGTGCCTCGCCTTGCCTGTCAAGGTGTAGCTGGACAGATCCATGCCGACGATGGCGTCTACGATGCCGATGTCCAGCCCCAAGCGCTCGAGCACCGGGCCCTGCTCGATGTGCAGCTCCAAATAGGCCTCCACCTCGTCCAGCTTGCGCGCAGCTTTGCTTACTGCGCTGAAATCAAGACCGACTGCCAGCATGGCCATAGCCAAGGTGCCGCTGTCTTGAATGTCGGCCGGCTCCAGCGCTCCGGCCATCGCCTTGGAACCCAGCAAGCCGTGGTAAGCGCCTTCTTCATCCGCGAATGCGACGACCTCGAATCCGGCGGACGGCTGCAATCCGTTGGCGGCGATTGCGCGGGCACACTCCAGACCCGCCAGCACTCCGAGGGTCCCGTCGAGCGAGCCGCCGCCGCGCACGGTGTCGATATGGGACCCGCATATCAACGTTCTGCCGGTCTGTGGGCCCAGCCGACCGATGATGTTGCCGGCACCATCGCGGTGCGCCGTCATGCTGGCTTGGCGCATGGCCTGCATCAGCCATTCTTCGGCATCGACAATCGCAGGGGAGAAAGCGGGACGATCAATCCCGCCTGCTTCCACGGCACCAAAACCCGCCAGCGTCCGAATGTCGCCCAAAAGACGGTCGAGGTTCAAGAAGGCGCGAATATCACCTGACATCCTAGGCCTTTATGACGATTTCCCTCGGAAGTTTCGAAAACCTCTCGCAGCCGCTTTCGGTCACCAGAATGCTTTCCGAGAACCCGATGCCGTACTCACGATACTTCAGGCAAAGTGGCGGCATATGGAAAGTCATGCCGGGCTGGAGCAAACGGGGTTCATTCTGCTGCAGGGAAATGATCTCGCCTTCGCCCCAATCCGGCGGATAGCTAACGCCAATGCTGTAGCCCAGACGGTTGCGGTGGTAGGGCGCAAAGCCCGCCTTGGTGGTGACTGCGCGTGCGACAGTATCGGCATCGTGCGAGGAAACGCCTGGCCTGATAAACGCAAGCGCTGCGGACGTAGCGTCGATGCATGCCTGCGCGGCCCTTAGCCACTCATCCTTGGGCTTGCCAAGGAAGATCGTACGCATCAAGGCTGCCGTATATCGGCGATGCGAAGCGGAAATCTCAAAGTACATAAGATCGTCCCTACCCAGCGCATTTTTCCCGCCCGTCTGATGGGGCAGACAACTGCGTTCTCCAGCGAGCACGAAGGGAGGCAGACCCATGTATTCTCCGCCAGCCGCCAGCAGCGCTCTGTTTACCTCTCCGTTGATCTCGTCGCCGGTGGCGCCTGGGCGTGTTGCCTCATACCCCGCCTGCATTGCCACATCGACGAGCGCGGCCGATCTGCGCATCACCTCGACTTCTTCCGCTGATTTGATCATGCGGGCGTTCCACAGAACGTGGGTAGCATCTACATACTCGTTGGTTGGAGCTGCCCGGGCGAGCGTCTCGTGCTCGTCTACGGTGTAGAAAAAGCTCTGCTTTTCGACCCCTATGCGCTTGTTGCTTCCAAGACCGAGCTGGTCGAGGACATTGGCCGTGACGCTCGGTGCGTGATCCCAGTCGTATACCTTTACGAATTTCGTGGACCAGGCGAATTCCGGTGTGTTTATCCACTCGAAGTCCCGAACGAGAAAGACCGGCTCTCCGTCCTTCGGCACGACGATGCAGTGGTAACGGTAATAGCCGGGCGTTTCGTAGCCGGAGAAATAGGTAATGTTTTCCGGGCCACGCACGAGGAGCGCGTCCAGCCCCAGATCGTCCATTGAGGATTGGATCAGGTCATAGCGCCTGACGAATTCTTCCGGTGAGAAGGCGAGGCGGTCATGGGAGATCATTGGCAACTGATAGCCACGGGCCGTCGGTCGAACTGTCGGCTGGAAGGTGACATGCTCGGTGTGCTCGGCAACACTGAGGATCTTGTGATCGGCAATGTTTGGCTGTGCGACTATTCCCACGATCAATCTCCCTGTCTTGACACGTTGGAAGCACCAATCTCAGTTTGTCGTTTCGGAGAGAAGGTGAATGCTCTTGAGTTCGTTTGAGCGTTTTTCAATGTAACAACGTGGAGAGCCGGATGCCAACGAGGGTGATGGACCTGGATCTCAGGCTGCTGCGGGTGTTCGTTGCCGTAGTGGAGGCCGAAAGCTATACAGGCGCCCAGATTACGTTGAACGTGGGACACTCAACGATCAGCCTGCATATGTCCGACTTGGAAAAGCGGCTTGGTTTTCGTTTGTGTGAACGGGGCCGGAGCGGTTTTCGTCTTACCGAAAAAGGCCGCACAGCCTACGAGGAAACCAAGCGAATGCTTGCCCAGCTCGATGACTTCGCTGGCAGCATGGCAGGGCTTAAGAAACGGCTCGCTGGTCGGCTGGTGATCGGCATGGTTGATTGCCTCACGATGGATCCGCGCTTTCCGCTTGCACTGGCTCTTAGGGAGTTCAACGAGCTAGACCATGATGTCCATGTGGAGCTCGTCGTTTCAGATCGGCTTGACCTTGAGAGGGCAATCCTGTCGGGCCACATGCACGGCGCGATCGTACCCTATGTCCGCGACATTGGCGGTATTCACTTCAGGCCTCTCCTGGAAGAGACCCATCGCCTTTTTGTCGGCCGAGGTCATCCGCTGTTTTCCAAAACGGCCGAGGAGGTCTTGGAGGACGAGGTCTTGAAGTACCCCTTCGTGATGAGAGGATACCGGCAGCCGTTCGACGAGGAGTACTTTCCTGCCTTGCGCTACCACGCCACAATCAACAACATGGAAGCGATGTTGGTGATGCTACTTTCAGGAGGGTATGTGGGGTTCCTGCCTGAGCACTACGCAAGGTATTGGGTGGAACGAAGCGAACTGAAGCCGGTTGAATGTAAATCCCTCGTCTACCGATCCCGGCATCAATGGGCCACATCGATTTCCAAAAGCGCTCCGAAGGCCCCGGCTTTTGCAGCTTTCTCGAAGGTTTTTGAGCGCTTCCTCGAACCTGATGCACGCTAACCACCAGCGCAAAGCAATTGGGATCGGCCGATACTCAGGTGGTTCTGGAACGCGCGAAGCCCATAACCAAACACTTTGAATTTCGTCAATGTTTGCAGCGCAATCCTCGCATCGACCGCACCAGCGATGATCTCGTATGAATGCTCCTGTAGGGAACAGGAGTGTCCTTATATGATCGCACGAGCAATTGGCTACGTTGTTGCCGGCCCATGGCACCAAACCGGCAAAGCTCCGGTGGAAGTGGACGAGGCAGCTCTGCGATGGCTCGCTGCCGCCAGCACCTTCGCCGCCTTTGTCGGTATTGTCGTGTTGGCGTTGTTACTTAATCTGACAAGCCCGATCGGCGACACAACAGATGAATCGCGCAGCCAAGACATCATCGGCCGGAACTGAGCAACTGGCATTGCGCTAACCGCAAGGCTCTGCCTTTGAATGCCTAAGCCTATCCTGCCTTGGCCACTCCCCTCGAGGGCACCTATCGATGTGCGGTCAAGGGATCACGTTGCGCAAAAGTGGAAAGCACGTCTAGCCGTCGTGGAAGTTCCGATCGCGACTGACACTCGACCGGTAGGCAAGCTGGTCCAGCTGCTTTTTCGACGGCAGGTGAACCCGCATATTCGCTTACCCACGGGGATCGAGCAGACTGCGTGCTACGTCTTCTATATGCGCGCGCATAGCCAATTCAGCTTGCACAGCGTCGCGATCGCTGATCGCATCGAGAATATTCTTGTGCTGTTGCGCATAATGCTCCCGCCGCTCCGGCGTGAGCACGGCCTGACGAAGCTGGTTCCATGTCCTTTGCCGTCGTATTGCGTTGAAGCTGTCGAAGATGGAAAGCAGGAGCCGATTGCCTGTGACGAGACACAGCGCCCGGTGGAACTGCCCGTCCCAGGATTCCCACGCAGCGGGATCTCCCGAGACCCTTCCCTTCTGAACAAGCACGAACATATCGGAGATCTGAAGTTCGCTCGCGCGCAACGCCGCCATTCGGGCGATCTGGGGTTCGATCGCCAGTCGTGCCTCGAGCGCCTCGGCCGGGCTCGTGTTTGCGGTAACGAACGACAGTTGTATCGGCGCTTTTTCGGGACGCGGACCAACAAAAGTGCCTTGACCGACATGACGCCAGATTCGTCCTTCCGCCTCGAGCCGATCAAGCGCCACTCGCAGCCCCATACGACTGACGTCGAGCTGACGCGCCAGATCTCGTTCCGGCGGAAGTCGACTCTGCGGCTGGAAGCGATTTTCCCGCAGCATTTCGTCAAGCTTCTGGTGAGCGTAGTCGGATCTCTTCATTTTAGACCATTCCATATTGGTTTATTTCAATCGGCAAGCGCCCACCATGTTGACAGGGCCTATACGTTGGGGAATAGATAGCGAAAATCATAACATAAGACTATCGGGATATAGACCAATACGCAATGGTCCAAATCGTTGGGCCGATAAAGAATGGGAAGGTTGTCAAATGTCTCGTGTTTCCAAAACTGCCGGTTGTGCCATCGCGCTCGTCTTCGCGGTTGGCGTTGCCCATGCATCGGAAGTGACGCCGCCGGCGGATATCGCCAAGGCGGGCAAGATCACGTATTGCGCGGAATTCGGGAATCCGCCGCTCGGATTCTATGATGAAAATCAGGTTCTAGGTGGTCTGGATGTCGATATCGGCACCGAGATCGGGAAGCGGATGGGGGTGAAGGTCGAGTGGAAGGAAACTGCATTCAGCGCGATCATTCCGGCTCTCCTGGCGAAGCAGTGCGATGCCATTCTGTCGCAGCTTTTCGACAAGCCGCAGCGCCGCGAAGTCGTGGATTTCACGAACTACATGTATTCGAGCCAGTCGCTCTTGGTGCCGAAGGGAAATCCGAAGAACGTCAAGGGGCTTGAGGATCTTTCAGGCCTCAAGGCTGCTGTGGACAATGGCACGACGATCCAGAGCCTGCTGGAGGAACAGAACAAGAAATTCAAGGAGGCTGGGAAACCCGAGGTAACGGTCACGGTCTTCCCCAAGGATTCCGATGCCCGTCAGGCGCTGCAAATTGGCCAGGTGGATGTCTACGGAACCACCCTCGAAACGGCTGCTTTCTTCCTTCAGAAGGCTGGCCATATTTTCGATATTGGCGGTGAGCCGTTCGCCAAGATCAAGACCGGCATCGCCACCCGCAAGGGTGAGACCGAGATGCATGATGCCGTTCAGAAGGCCTTCGAATCGATGAAGGCCGACGGCACCTACAAGAAGTTGCTCGCGAAATGGGGACTCGAAGGGGACGCCATCGAGTAGGCGGTCACCATGAACTTCGAATGGAGCGTTTTTTGGGAATACCTGTTCCGGCCAAGTTCCGTCTATTTGCATGGGCTTTGGCTGACCTTAAGCATCAGCGTGATTTCCCAAGGCTTCGGAACGCTCCTGGGGCTTTTCATAGCCTTGGCCCGGATTTCGAAGCATCACATACTACAAGTGCCTGCACGGATCTTCGTGTGGGGTTTTCGCGGCACGCCATTGTTGGTGCAGATCGTCTTCATTTACACCGGTCTGGCTGCCGCGAACATTTTCCGTTTCGAGGATATTGATCTCGGTTTTGCGGTCCTTCCCGGCAATATGCAGGCGGGAATCCTTGCATTAACGCTGAACGAAGCTGCCTACATGGCGGAGATCATTCGCGCGGGAATCAATTCCGTCGCTATAGGCCAGACGGAAGCATCAAAGTCCCTGGGAATGACTTATGGCCTCTACATGCGCCGCATTATCCTGCCGCAGGCAGCACGCGTGGTTGTCCCACCCCTGGGTAACGAGTTCAACAGCATGCTGAAAAACACAACACTGCTGAGCGTGATCGGCGTTCCCGAACTTCTGCTCGCAACGCAGATGGTAACCTCTGTAACCTTTCGTGTTTTTGAGCTGTATATGGTGGTCGCCTGCTACTACCTGACGCTCACCACGCTCTGGGGCTTCGTACAGCAGCGCCTCGAGTCACGGTTTGGCGATCCTGCCTCGGCAGCGGCCCGCAAAGTTGGATCAAGGGGATATCGGCGCCTGTTCGGTTTTGGCCAGATTGGAGAACCGCGATGAGCGATGATCCGGCGGCTGAGCCCGCCATTGTCACCGCGCGCGGGGTGGAAAAACACTTCGGCGATCTTCATGTCCTCAAGGGGATCGATCTTACCGTTCGTAAGGGAGAGGTGGTCGTCATTGTTGGCGCATCGGGGTCGGGCAAGACCACCTTCATACGCTGCATCAACCATCTGGAGCGGATCCAGAAAGGTCGCATCGAGGTCAACGGCCATTTGATTGGCTACCGCGAGCGCAACGGTCAGCTTGTGGAAGACAGCGAGCGCAACATTGCCCGCCAGCGCTGCGAGATCGGGATGGTGTTCCAGCTGTTCAACCTGTTTCCGCATCTGACGGCTCTCGAGAACATCATTGAAGCGCCGATTCACGTGCGCAAGATCCCGCGGGAGGAAGCGCTTCGAACCGGCCGCGCACTTCTCGCTCGCGTTGGCCTGGCCGACAAAGAGGATACCTATCCCACGCAACTCTCCGGCGGCCAGCAGCAGCGTGTCGCCATCGCCCGCGCTCTGGCTATGCGTCCCGCGCTCATGCTGTTCGACGAGCCCACCAGTGCGCTCGATCCCGAGATGATTGGCGAAGTCCTGGACGTCATGAAGGAACTCGCCCGCGAGGGGATGACCATGATTGTGGTGAGCCACGAGATGGGCTTCGCGCGCGAGGTGGCGAACCGCGTGATAATGATGCACGGCGGCCGGATAATTGAGGACGCTCCTCCGGAGCAATTCTTCACCGCGCCCGCTCATGAAAGAACCGCGGCGTTTTTGTCTCGGGTCATCAGCAGGAAAGAGTGAGAGCGGTACGCATGAACACGATCCGCGATATTCTGAGTTCCGCGACCTCGGGGGGGCAAGCAATTGGCGCTCCTGCTCGCTCGGACGTCGCCTTCGGAGAACTGCTGGCTCTTGTCGATCGAACGGTCCTATCGCTCAACAATCTTGGCGTTGGCAGGGGTGACAAGCTCGCGATCGTTCTTGATAACGGCCCAGAGATGGTTGCCGCCTTCCTCGCCTGCGCAACCGCCTGTACGACAGCTCCACTCAATCCAGCCTACCGCGAGGACGAGTTCTTCTTTTACCTGGACGATCTCAAGGCGAAGGCGCTTCTCGTCGCAGCCGGCAGCAACAGTCCCGCACTTGCTGCGGCTGTGCGTGTCGGGATACCGATAATCCACCTGCATGCGCGAACGGAGGGTCCAGCGGGGCTCTTTGATCTGTCGGGCGCGCCGTCGGCGGCCACCACGCCGGGGCCGGCGGATTCTGAGGATGTCGCGCTGGTCCTGCATACTTCGGGTACGACCTCCAGACCTAAAATAGTACCGCTTAGTCACACGAACCTCCTGACTTCAGCGGCAAATATCGTGCGGACGCTCAAGCTCGGGCCGTCGGACCGTTGCCTTAACATCATGCCGCTGTTCCATATTCACGGTCTGGTCGCGGCTGTACTGGCAAGCCTGTCGGCTGGCGCCAGCGTCTTCTGCACGCCCGGATTCAACGCCCTGAAGTTCTTCGGCTGGATGAGCGAGGCTAGACCGACCTGGTATACGGCCGTGCCGACAATGCACCAGGCGATCCTCGCCCGCAGCAGCGGCAATGCGGAAACGATTGGGGCCAATCCTTTGCGATTCATCCGTTCGAGCTCGGCATCTTTGCCGGCACCCGTCTTCGCCGAAATGGAGCGGGTTTTTGGCTGTCCGGTAATCGAAGCGTATTCGATGACTGAGAACGCTCATCAGATGACGTCCAATCAGTTGCCGCCAGGCCAGCGCAAGCCAGGAAGTGTCGGCCTCGCCGCGGGACCCGAGGTAGCGATCATGTCCGAAGACGGGAGATTGCTTCCTCTGGGACAGGTAGGAGAAATTGTCACACGCGGCGCTAACGTGACGCGCGGTTACGAGAACAATCCAAAGGCCAACTCCGAGGCGTTCACCAAAGGATGGTTTCGCACCGGAGATCAGGGCGTGTTGGACGATGATGGTTTTCTTCGCCTTACCGGTCGGCTCAAAGAGATCATCAACCGCGGTGGCGAGAAAATCGCCCCGCTTGAAGTCGATGAAGTCCTGATGGCCCACCCGGCGGTTCATCAGGCGGTGACCTTCGCCATACCGCATAACAAGCTCGGTGAGGACGTTGCCGCGGTCATTGTCCTGAGGGAGGGCGCCCAGGCCGGCGAGCGCGATATTCGCGAGTTCGCCGCTGGTCGGCTTGCGGACTTCAAAGTGCCAAGACGTGTGGTCTTTGTGCCCGAAATTCCGAAGGGCGCCACGGGCAAGATGCAGCGCATTGGCCTGGCGGCAAAGCTTGGGCTGGCATAGCCATGACCAAGAGTGTTTCACGCGCCAGGAGTGATTCCAGAGCCGTGCTCCTTCGCTTCAGGAAAGCGAATTCGAAGTCTACAGGGCGCGAGGCCAAGTGCCGTCGCGACATCTTTCAATTGTAACTGACAAGCAAATTGGAATGACGGCGCAGCTCTAGGCTTGCGCCTTTCATTCTCACCGTTGCCGATAGGAGAACACGATGCGCGACTTCCAACTTCCTGGCCGCTCTCCGGCAATGGCCATGAATGGCATGGCGGCCACCCACAACCCCCATGCGGCGCGAGTGGCCATTGAGGTGCTGCAAAGTGGAGGCGCGGCAATCGATGCGGCAGTCGCCGCGGCCGCTGTGCTTGCAGTAGTGGAGCCGCAGCAAACCGGAATCGGCGGCGACTGCTTTGTCATCATGGCCAAGAATGGCACCGATCAGATCGTTGCCTACAACGGCTCCGGGCGAGCACCTTCCAGGCTTCCAGCTGACGAACTCGCCGTTGGCCATGGCCAACTTGAGGATTCAAGCCCGCATGCCGTTACTATCCCGGGCGCGATTGATGCGTGGACCCGGCTCGTGGCGGATCATGGACGCAAGGAGATCGGTGAGCTTCTTGCTCCGGCAATTGCCTTTGCGCGGGATGGATTTCCGGTTCACCCTCGGGTGGCGGAAGATTGGGCTTTGGAGGAACCGCGGTTGCGGCGCGACCCCAATGCAACCCGCGTTTTTCTTCCGCATGGCCGGGCCGCTCGGGCAGGGGAGGTATTTCGCAACCCAGGCCTGGCTGACGCGCTCAGCCTGGTCGCCGCCAAAGGCAGAGATGGATTCTACAAAGGGCCCGTGGCTCAGGACATCGTGAGCTATCTGCGCGGTCTGGGTGGCCATCACACAATTGAAGATTTCGAGATCGCCGCAGGCGAATATGTCGAGCCGGTCCGGACGGATTACCGGGGCATGGAAGTCTGCCAGATTCCGCCCAACAACCAGGGCATCACCGCGCTCCTCATGCTCAACATCCTCGAGGGTTTTGATCTGGCGGCGCTCGAGCCCATGAGCGCTGAACGCCTCCACCTTGAAATCGAAGCGGGCAGACTGGCCTACCGTGATCGTGATGCTTTTGTCTGTGACACGCGGCATGCCGCATTCCCAGTGAATGAAATCCTGTCCAAGGATTACGCCGCACGCCTACGAAATGAGATCCGCCGCGATCGTGTGGCAGACCATCTGCCGCCGCCGCTGATGCGCAAATCGGACACTGTTTACCTGACGGTCGTCGACCGCGATCGCAACTGCGTCAGCTTCATCAACTCCGTCTATTGGGGCTTCGGATCAACCCGGGTCGCGCCGACCTATGGCATCACCCTTCAAAATCGCGGCATGGGCTTTTCGCTCGATCCCGCTCATCCCAACGCGATAGGGCCGGGCAAGCGCCCCCTCCACACGATCATGCCCGGACTCGCCACGAAGGACGGCCGGCCATTCCTTTGCTACGGCGTCATGGGTGGTGACTATCAGCCATTTGGACATACACACGTGTTGACGGGCGTCGTCGACTTCGGACTCGATCCGCAGGAGGCGATCGATCAGCCCCGCGTCTTCCATTCGCTGGGCGAAACTCAGGTCGAGCGCGGCGTTCCGATCGATACGGTCGAGGGGCTCAGAAAACTCGGCCATCGGATCGTCCAGCCAATCGAGCCGCTCGGCGGCGGACAAATGATAAAGATCGACTGGTCCGAAGGAGTGCTTATCGGAGGCTCGGATCCGCGCATGGACGGGTGCGCGCTTGGCTATTAGATCGCCGATCCAACACATGTCTCAGCCTCTCTTGCGGCCAACCATTGGAAGCTTGTCGCGAGAGGTGGATCGGATGCTGGTGGGCTGTCCGATAGGGTAACGGAGGATCGGATGATGCTGATCTGCGTGTTCGGCGCGGGAGCGATCGGAGGTCTCGTAGGCGCCAGGCTCGCCGCGCAAGGCAATGCCAAAGTAAGTCTCATCGCCAGGGGCGCCCACCTTGCCGTGTTGCGCGACAAGGGTTTGACACTGAAGTCTGAAGAGGGCGAGACCACCGTCACCGTGCGCGCGACGGACCAGGCCGCGGACCTCGGCCCCCAGGACTATGTCTTCCTGGCTCTCAAGGCTCATTCACTTCTCGGCATCCTTGCCAGCCTGAAGCCGCTTCTGGGACCTGAAACGGCGGTCGTCACGGCGCAGAATGGCGTCCCCTGGTGGTACTTCTACAGGCACGGCGGCGTGCATGAAGGCCGCCGCATCGAGGCTGTCGATCCGAAGGGTGTACTGTGGGAGGCGATCGGACCTCAGCGCGTGATCGGCTGTGTCGTGCATCCGGCCGCCGAAATCGAGTCTCCCGGCGTCATTCGACATATCGAAGGCGATCGGCTGCCGCTTGGCGAACCTTCGGGCGAGAAGACCGAGCGGACCGCCAATCTGGCCGCTCTCCTCGCCTCGGCGGGATTCAGGGCGCCAGTCCGCCCGCAAATCCGCAATGAGATCTGGGTCAAGCTGTGGGGCAATCTCTCGCTTAATCCAGTCTCCGCTCTGACCGGCGGGAAGCTCGACGAAATCTGCGCCGATCCAGGCACGCGGGCGATCATTCGCGCAATGATGGTCGAAGCGCAGACGATCGGGGAAGCGCTGGGGGCAAGTTTCGGGGTCGATGTCGATCGACGCATCGCCGGCGCCGCCGCGGTCGGCGCGCATAAGACCTCGATGCTGCAGGATCTGGAACTTGGCCGGCCGATGGAGATCGACGCTCTGGTGACTGCCGTCCAGGAACTGGGACGTCTTACCGGCCAGGCGACCCCGACGATCGATATCGTCGAGGCTCTCATTCGGCAACGTGCGAAGCTGGCCGGCTGTCTTTGACGACCACCGCCTGCGGAAAGCTCGACCTGCTTCAGGCGCGTCATCGGTTAAGTTGTCGACCGTCCGGAATCCACCAACGGTGACCTCGCAAATTTACTTAAGCGAAGAAAGATCACTCCTGGCACAGTTGAACCTTAAAGTTTGATGTCTTCTACAGCCTTTCAGTAAATACCTGCAACGGTACAGAACCACCAATGCCGACGCCGATGGGGCCATATTCGGCAACTACAGGATACCGGGATGGATGCTTATTAACCGAAATCAATATTGCAACCCCATGTATCAATTAGATTTATCCATATCTCCAATTTAAGCTTAATTTCGAAGTGTGCATCCCATTTGGCAACGATCCGCGCACACAGAGTTTCGAATTTGGGCTGCAGATCATGGTCGCTAGTCGAAATTTTTATTACGACATCTGGGACAGCTTTCGTATGCACCGCTAGCGCGTTGAAGCCTATTGCCGTGCAATGATTTAACTCAACGATGATATCGTGGTCGGGAATATTGAGGACATCTTTTGTAGCCTGATGGATAATGCTCATTACCACGTCGCAGTCGCCGGTCAGTATTCGTTGTGATTCGGCAGACTTCGGGAAAATTTCGATATAGGCCATGTGATCCTCGTGGTTTATTAGTATGTTTTAATGCACTGAATTGTTTCAATGAAAAATTTAAGGATAAATACTGATTGACGCTTCATATTCAATCTTTAAGCTTTATCTCCATAAGCTCTATGGGGAAACCAATTGAAGGCTCCATGTCCATTTTTACTTCTCTGGAGTATTCGGATGAAAGCATGTCAGTCACCCGCCATCCAAGTTTTGAGAGCCGCTCCAATTCCGCATCCATATTGGGGGTAAGGAAGCCGACCTCACTCAGATGGCCAATTGGGGCACCACATCCGGTATCGTATCCAATCGTTTGTTTTTCGAGCGGCTCCATGAGCTCAAGATAGAAATTTTCGTTTACCCAGGTACCGCTAACAAGAGCCTCACCTTTAAACAGGTTTCCTTCGACACGAGTAAATCCTTCTGCGCCGATTCCAAAAGACTCCGCCAATAGCCTTTCGGTTCGGCCGATGTCTTCGACGCGAATGCAGACGTGGTTCATGATGAGCTTCTTTTCGCGATGGCACTTTCTAACCAAGCGCATCATCCGGCTCTCGAAGCTCACTTCTCTGTCTTGATTTTCCATGGCTTAATCCTCCAATGTTTTCGCCAATCAAAGCTACGAAGTATTGACTAAATCGACCGTCACACGCCGACAGCCAACCAATCGCGCCTGTCATCGCCACCAGCTACTCGCTTCTTGAGGTCAAATGCAGTCTTGCAGGCCAGGTCAGTCACGACATCCAGCGAGGCACAGGCGCATCTAGCCTCCCGGTCCGACAACATTCAGAACGCAGGGACCAATCGCATCGAGACAGTATCCGCCTTCGAGCACAAACATGTGGGGGCAGCCCAAGGATGCAACGGTTTCGCCAATCCGGTTGAAATCAGCCAACTCCAAGGCCAGACGCCCCGCGGGATCCTTGGCGTAGGTATCCACGCCGAGTGCCACCACCATGTAGTCCGGAGAATAGTCGCGCAGCCTATCGAGCGCGGTCGTCAAACCTTCGCGATAGCCCGACCAGTCGGTGCCGGGTTGAAGCGGCACGTTCAAGTTGAAGCCTTCTCCAGCCTCGGCGCCGATCTCGTCGGCGTAGCCGGAGAAATAGGGGTAGTCCACCGCAGGATCGGTGTGGAGAGAGATGGTAAGGACGTCGGACCGGGTCCAGAAGATGTCTTGAGCACCGTTGCCATGGTGAGCGTCAACATCCAGGATCGCGACCCGAGCGCCATCTCGCGTCAGTTCCTGTGCGGCCAGCGCGGTGTGGTTGGTGTAACTCGTTCCTCCACCCATGTTGCGGCAGGCATGATGCCCCGGAGGACGAGCCAGGACCAGTCCCGTCGATCCCGAGAGGCGAAGATCCCTGGCACCCTGAAGGGAAGCTCCGGCTGCGCCAAGGGTGGCAGGCCACATCGCCGGCGTGATCGTACTCACGCCATCGAACATGTAGTAGGCGATCTTGCCTTCTATCGCGCTTGGGCATCGAGGCGGCCGGTTGCGGTGCGGCCAGACGAAGCCGACGCCATCGAGTTCGGTTCCGAATGATCTCGACCATTCATCCCAAGCCGTGGCGAGGAATTCCAGGTAGTCTTCGGAATGAATGGTGCGCAGATCTTGCTTCGATGCGGGTGCGCAGTCCAACACATCAATGTGGCCAGCCTGCCGTAAGGCGTCCAGAACAACGCCGGCACGCTTCGCCACGTCGAGCGTCGGGACGAACTTCCCAGGGTTGAGTTCGATTTTCGACTGATGCTCCAGGTGAGCATCGCATTTGTAGATTTTCATCTGCTGATTCCCGGTTGGCTCAGGCGCTGGTTGCGATCCGAAGATCCGGCGGCACCTCTGTCAGCGCGGTATGGAGGGCTTCGAAGCACCGGTCGGCGTCGGCGGTGCTGAAGGCCAAGGGCGGCCTTATCTTGATGATGTTTCCCAAGGGGCCCGTCGAGGCAACCAGGACGCCCAGGCTCTTCATCCGCTCACGCACCCAGCGGGCCGCGAGTTTCGCGGGAGCGCGCGACGTCCGATCGACGACAAGCTCGACTCCAAGGAAAAGGCCGCGTCCATGGATGTGGCCGACCAGCTCGTGGGTGCCGATCAAGCTGTCGAGAGATGCCTTGAGATGCGCACCGACACGCTCGGCGTTGCCTTGCAGGTTCTCGCCCTGCAGCACGTCCAAGGTGGCGTTGGCGACAACCGTCGAAACGGTGTTGCCGCCGAAGGTGTTGAAGTAGCCAGTGCGACGCTGGAACTCCAGGGCGATGTCGCGACGCGTCACGAGCGCGGCGATAGGATGCCCGTTGCCCATCGGCTTTCCCATGGTGACCATGTCGGGACGAACACCGAAGGCTTCGAAACCCCACATATGCGTGCCCGATCGTCCGAAGCCCATTTGAACTTCGTCGGCGATGCACAACGCCCCTGCGCGGCCCGCTTTGTCGAAGGCAAGGCGCATGTAGTCCGGCGGCGGGACCAACGCCCCGTTGCCGTCAAAGATCGAGTCGATCAGCAACGCTGCCGCACCCGGTCCCCTTGCTTCGAGGCGCGACGCTGCCTCCGTTACGTGACCGGAGTATCGTTCCCCCAAATCGGCCTGTGCACCTCGATAGATGCCCCGGTAGACATTGGGAGGCGGCACCGCTTCGACCCAGCCCGGCTTGTCCTTGATGTCGTATTCCAGCAACGAGAGCGGCGCGACCACCGATGTATTGCCGTGGTAACTGTTTCCCGTGATGATCACGCCTTCGTTGCCGGTAACCGACCGGGCAATGCGAACCGCCAGGTCGTTGGCTTCCGAGCCGGTACAGACAAAGATCCAGGTATCCAGGCCTTCTGGGAGGGTCGCCGTCAGCCGCTCTCCGAGCCGCAGGATCTCGCGATGAAGATAGCGGGAGTTGGTGTTGAGCGTGGCCGCCTGCCGGGCGAGCGCCTCAACCACATAGGGATGGCAATGCCCCACATTGGCGACGTTGTTGTAGCAATCCAGGTACTCCGTCCCGGAGGCGTCGAAGAGTTTTGTGCCGCGACCGCGCACGAGTTCGAGCGGCTCGTTGTAGAACGTATAGGTCTCGCCCAAGACGGATTGCCGGCGCGAGATCAGGGCTCCGATATCGCTCGAAGTCTGTTCCACCACGGGCGATGGGATCGGAGCGGGCACCACGGACGGTGTCATCGAGGCGACGAACGCGTCCTTGTCGATGTGGGCGAGGCGGGATACGGCGGCCGAATACAGCGATTGCAGGTCGTCGAGTTGCTGGTCGTTCCGGCCGTTGACGACGGCCTGGTAGCGGACGAGCCCGATTTGCAGGATCAGCCGGGCCAGCACCAGATCCTTGAGCACCGCAAGATCGGCGGATTCCAGGGGCATGTAGCTTTGGTAGCCGCGGACGATGGCTGCCGCGGCCGTCACAGGCTCCGGGCTCCAATGGATGAAAGACGCCACGGCAACGGCGAGATCCTGCGCGACCGTCCCGTAGACCATGTCGCCAAAGTCGATAACGCCCACGACTTCAAGCAAAGGCTCGGCCCGGACCAGGACGTTGCTCTCGTGGAAATCATTATAGATGACCTGGGATCGGAGGCGCGGGAGCGCCGCAAATGTTGATCCGGCGAAGTGCTCCAATGCCCGATCGACGTCCTGGCGGATTTCTTCCGGGATATAGTCCCGCAGCCAATCACCAAGGACCAGGCCATTTGCCAGGTCCCACGGCATCGGTCGAAGGGCGCCGCGATGATTGAACCCCTGGAGCGCGCGTGCCAGGCGGCCATGCGCAGCACCGAGGATCAGTAGGTCGTCGGTGGACAGATTGAAGCCTCGCTGGCTCAACAGATCCATGACAGTTTCACCTGCGACGAACGAGAGGACCCGCAAAGCGTGCTTTCCTCCCTTTCCGTCCGAAATGCCGGAAAGCAGATCACCTGCAACAGTCCTGCGAACCCGCGGGACCTGGATAGCTGGATCTACCTTCTCGATATGTTCAAGTGCTTTTGCCTGAAAGATGAGGCTTTCCTCATCCTCTTCGGGGGATGCGATCTTGACGACAAACCTTTCGCCTGCGGCAGTGATAAGACGATAATTCTGTTCTCTTTCCCCTCCCAGCCGATGCCATTCGCCTGACAGCCCGTAGTGCTCGAGCACATGGTCAGCGACCGGCTTCAGGTCCAGTTGCGGCGCCTTGATGCTGCTCAGGAGCGAGCGCGCTTCAGCCTCGGTGAGTGTCGTTTGCATGATCGAACTGGTACCTCGATTTCGACGCCCGGCCAGCTAAGCCGTCATGGCAGACGTGAGCGCGTCGCCCAGATCCTGGCGTCTCATGAAGCCTACCGGCTTGCCCGTGGAATTGCCGAAGGCAATCACGCTGGCCCCGCCCTGGAATGTTTCCGCGACTTTTCGGAGTGTCGCCTCAGCCGCGAGCTGCACGTCGAACGCGCCCGGCTCTCCACGTTGCATGAAATTTTCCGCTGTCAGTATTCGACTGCGTTCCGCGCTCGCGGTGAATGCTCTGACATAGGAATCCGCGGGATTCAGGATCAGTTCCGCCGCGCTGCCGGTCTGGACGAGTTGGCCCTTGCGCAAAAGAGCGATGCGATCTCCAACGCGAGCAGCCTCGTTGAAGTCGTGGGTCACGAACACGGCTGTCTTGGACAGCGTTTTCTGTAGTCTGAGTATTTCGTCCTGCATCTCTTCGCGAATGAGTGGGTCAAGCGCTGAAAAGGGCTCGTCCAGAAGCCAAAGGCTCGGATTGGTTGACAAGCTGCGAGCAATGCCGACGCGCTGCTGTTGGCCTCCGGAGAGCTCATGCGGGTAGTGATCCTCTTTGCCGGAAAGCCCGACAAGCCCAATCATATCGAGCGCCTTCTGCCTTCGATCGGCTGCGCCCACACCTTGGATCTCCAGTGGCAACTCCACATTGCCGACCACGGTACGGTGCGGAAGCAGCGCGAAATTCTGGAACACCATGCTCATGTGTGTACGGCGCAGCAGTTGCAGGCTCTTGTCAGGCACAGCGCGCAGGTCCTGACCCTCGAAGCACAACTGTCCGGCCGTCGGCTCCACCAGGCGCGTCAAGCATCTAAGCAGGGTTGACTTCCCGGATCCGGAAAGCCCCATGATGACCAGGATCTCGCCCTTCGCCACGGAGAGATCGATGCCGGCCAACGCGACGAAACCGCCGCGCTGCTCCACCGAGGAGATGTTCTCACTCAGTGGCGCTTCGGGATCGATACTATGCGCCTTGGCCGATCCGTAAATCTTCCAAAGGTTCTTGCAGCTCAACATGGCTATCCCCGCTCGTACTCAGCCCAGTTCCCTGGCTTCGTTCAACATGATCGCGTCAGAGGAGGTATAGCCGCCATCGACGGTGATGCTCGTGCCCGAGACGAAGCTGGCCCGGTCGGATAGAAGGAAGGCGACCACGCCAGCGACTTCCTCCGGCTTTCCGTCTCGCCCAAGAGGTGTGACCGACGCTGATCCCGAGGACGCCCCAGTCGTCATGTCGGTTTGGATCCATCCCGGCGAGACCGCGTTGGCGCGGATGTTTCGAGAGCCGAAATTGCATGCGAGGCTCTTGGCCAGATTGACCATCGCCGCTTTGGACGCAGCGTAAGCCATGCTTGCGTAGGAGCCGACGAACGCGTCGGTAGACGCGACCAGAACCACCGATCCTCCCGACACGATCTGGTTCTGCAGTCCAAGAGTCAGGCGCAATGCTGCATTCAGATTGACTTCGAAGGTGCGGTCCCAGATCGAAATGTCATAATCGGTGAATCGCTCGAACTTGACGATTCCCGCATTGTGGACGATGCCCCGAAGTTGGACACGCAGCAGACGCCGGATCAGCTCGTCCTGACTCTCTCTCGCACCGGCATCAAAATGGTGAAGCGTGACTTTGCGCCCCAGCTTCTCCCCGTACGAAACGAGGCTCTCTGCAGCTGCAGCATCGTTGAGGTAGGTGGCATGCACATCGTAGCCGTCTCGAAGCAACATTTCTGCCGTCGCTCGCCCGATACCGCGGGACGCGCCGGTGACCAGCGCGATCGGAGCTTCACTTGGATTCGACATATTGTTCTTCGATCCTCTTTTTTGCTTTTGGTTTCATTTTCTGATCTTGATCCATTTCAAGGAACAGGTTCACGCCTTTGCAGGCATACTGCAGGGCCGAGGTCAGAATTTCCTTGGCGCTGGCCGCGTCGCCCGCCTCCAAGGCGTCGATGATCGCAACCAGGGCCGCATTCAGTCGCGTGACGATGCCTCTTTCCTCGAAGGCCTCGCGCGCCGGCGGAGCTGTCTTGATCCAGACGCTTTCGATCATCTCAATGAGCGCCTGAGATTCCCCTCGCACATAGATCTTCATCAGAAGGCCGTTGAACCGAGGGGCGTATCCAACGGTGTCGCCAGCCTCGATGTCGCGCTGCATGCACTCGGCCTCGCTTCGGAGCGCCCGGATCGTTTCACTCGATATACGCCCGGCGGCCCTCTCCAGGGCAAGGCATTCGAGGCTCACTGAGATTTCAAGATATTCGTTGAAGCTCTGCCGGGAAACGAAGGGGACACGCGCCGACCGGTTTTCCTCGACGATAAGAATGCCCTCTTCGCCGAGGCGCCGGAACGCCGTACGGACCGGCATCGGACTGACGCCCAGCTCGGCGGCGATATCGCGGATCTTCAGTCGCTGGCCAGCCCTCCAGCGGCACTCAAGGATATCTTGGCGGACAAGCTTGTACACGCGGTCCGAGGCGGTCGTGCTTTGCTCGTCTTTTTTCGCCATCTGTGACTCGTTTGTGATATCTGACATTCGCGCCTATACCCTATTTATCCCGATAATCTCCGGCAATGCAATCTCCTTTTCCAATTTTGTGATTGACATGTGATAAGAAGTGCGCCCTACTTTGGCTCGTCGGTCATTTAAAAGGGGTTTCGCCATGCGTTTTCCACTCTCAGCAGTCACGTTGGCGTCCGCGCTTTGCGTCAGCCTGTGCATTTCTTCCGGGAACGCGCTGGCCGCCGCTGAGTCCCAGGACCCGGTGCGGATGGCGGTCGTTAGTGCGCCCGACGCGGACTTTATCACGAACGTGTTCGGGAGCTTGCTCAAGAAGGCCGGATACAACGTCCAGTACGTGCATACCGACTATACGGCGCAGTTCACGGCCATCGAACTCGGCGATCTCGAGATCAGTCCCGCAATCTGGTCGTCTTCTCCCGAATTGATCGCAGCTGCGCTTGCTTCGGGTTCTGTGACGAAGGTGGGGTCGGTCGGCGTCAAGATCAGGGAAACCTGGTGGTACCCCAACTATGTTGCCGAGCTATGTCCGGGATTGCCGGATTGGAAGGCGCTCAAGAATCCTGCCTGCATCAAAGCGCTATCCAACCCAGAGACGGATGGAAAGATCAACTATCTAGGAACACCCGCGGATTTTGACGCCGATGACGAGCGCCGCATAGCGGCGCTCGGGCTCGATGTTCACATAACCTTGCCGGGCACAATGGCGGCCATGGTCGCCACGATGCAGGGCGCAGTCGAGAGGAAAAAGCCGATCATCGGGTTTGGTTTCGTGCCCCACTGGCTCTACGGTTCCGGCGTTGGCACCTTTGTCGATTTCCCGCCCTATGAGGACGCATGCCGCAGCGATCCCGCCTGGGGCATCAACCCCAATCTCGTGGGTGACTGCGCGTTGCCCACGGGAGATATCATCGAGTTGATCAACAATGATTTCGCCAAGCGAGAGCCCAACGTAAGCGGTCTCTTGAAGAAATTTGTTCTGACCAATGACGATGTTGCCTGGGGCATCCTCAAGCAGGATAAGGGCGGGCTTACGCCCGAAGCTGCCGCGGCTGAGTGGATCTCTGCGAACGAGAAAAAGTGGTCGCCGTGGCTTCAATAAGCTTCGGCGCGACATCAGTGACGCCGCTCGTTCGCCACAAATGGCTGCTGAGCAGCCGTTTGTGGGTAGCGTTCGGACTTATATTGCTCGTGGCTGCCTATGTCGGGCGGGAGGTGCTGCCCCAGGGGTTGTATGTCTGGCCCAAGCAAGGGCAACTGCCGTTGCTTAAAATGTCCAACGATGTGCTCAACCAGTTGCTCCGCCGATCTGAAATTTTTGGCGAGCCTCTGCGGGTCTGGACGCGTGCGGGCGGGGAGGCAATCGGCCTTCCGATGCGGGGCCTGCAGAACCTCCTGACCACCGGCTGGTCCTTTCCTGGTCGCACTGCGGCTGAAACGGTTACTCTGCCGCCATTGTCGTGGGTGTCGGTCGTTCTTGCGGCAACCTACATGGGCTGGCTCGCTGGTGGGCGTCGCCTGGCCGTCCTGGCGTTTGCAACTTTCGCGTACTTTCTTGTTTTCAATCTTTGGGCTGAAGCGACTTTGACGCTCGCTTCCGTGGCGTTTGCGATCGTCGTCGGCGTGATCTTTGGCCTGGTGCTGGGCGTGATGCTGTTTCGTTGGCGTTGGCTCGAGGCCGTATTGAACCCCGTCTTCGATGTCATGCAGACGATTCCGCCATTTAGCTATCTGGTCCCAGTCCTGATCCTATTCGGCTTTGGTCCCGTCGCGGCGTTGGTGGCAACACTGATCTTCGCCTTGCCCCCGATGGCCCGAGCGGTGGTCTATGGCCTGCGCCGGCTGCCGGACCATACGTTCGAGCTGTCCGGCATGACCGGTGCCTCCCGTTGGCAGGGCACATCGAAGATCCTTTTGCCAAGCGCGAGGGACGACCTCCTTCTGGGCGTCAATCAACTGGTGATGATGGCGTTGGCCATGGTCATTCTGGCTTCCATGATCGGCGCAGGTGGTCTGGGCGCGGAAGTGCTTCGCGCGATCCAATCCCTCAAGATCGGTCGCGGTTTGGAGGCGGGGATTGCGATAACGCTCCTCGCTGTTCTGCTCTACGGGTACGGACATTCAATTGCCGTGCGTCGGCCTTCGCATCTGTCTCGGCCGCAGCCGTTGAAGCACCTCGCGATCCTGGCCGCCATCCTGATCATTCCCACCGTCGCGGGAATCGCAATCGCACCTCTGGCGCAATATCCCGCCGCCTGGACGATCTCGACCGCCGATTTCTGGTCACGCGTCATCAGCTGGCTGAACAGCAATTGGGGCGATGGTTTCGAAGCCACTCGGCTGATCATCACGCTCGGCGTCATCCGGCCCTTGTTGACGATACTGAGAGATCTCGGCTGGGCGTCGATTGCTGCCTGCATCCTGTGTTTCGGCTTGGCGCTGCGGCGGCCCGCCCTTGCTGTCCTGTCTTGCGCCACACTCGTCCTCATCGCTGCCATCGGCTATTGGGACAAGTTGCTGATCACTTTCAATCTGGTGACGGTTGGGACGCTGCTCTCGCTTTTTATCGGAGCGCCTTTGGGAATATGGGCCGGATCTTCTCGCCGTGTACACGCGGTGTCGGAGGTTGTCGTCACGACCCTGCAGACGTTGCCTTCCTTCGTATACCTGGTGCCCGTTGTCATGCTTCTGGGTCCCGGAGATGCAACCGCGGTGATTGCCATCGCCCTCTACTCCGTCGCAACGACGGTGCGATACACCGACCATGCCATCCGCAATGTCGATCCGGCCACGATCGAAGCCGCGGTGGCGTTCGGCGCCACCCCGCTCCAATCGTTCTGGAAGGTTCGTCTGCCTCTTGCCCGACCCGGTCTGATGCTGGGTCTCAACCAGACCATCCTCATGTGCGTTGGGATGGTGGTGATCACGGCGCTCGTCGGCTCACAGGGGCTTGAACTGGAGACCGTGGATGCCATCGCTCGCGTCGAGGCCGGCAGAGGGTTGCTTGCGGGCCTCGCAATTTCCGCACTGGCAATCATCCTGGACCGTTATGTCGGCGCGGTCGCGCAGAGCTTGAACGCACCCGGGTCGCCTCGCGCCAATTCATCATCATGATCTATGGGCCGGCTGCCTCTAGGCTGCGGCTCAGCAGGGGGCTGAAGGACGCCGATTTTGCCGACGCAGACGTTGTCGCAGTGGCCCCCGACAACCAACACAGCGCAGGTCGGGGCTCGGTGCTCATTGAAATTCTCACCCTGCTCGCGTTTTGCCCTTCGCTCGCATGAATCGGCTGTGAGCCTTTTTCGAATAGAGGAGGAGCCGTGTCATGCTCGATAAGCGGAAGTTCTATATCGGTGGCGAGTGGATATTCCCCATCGCGGCGCTGGACCTCGAAGTCCTGAACCCTGCAACCGAAAAGCCGATTGCCGTCATTTCCATGGGCTCGAAAGAGGATATCGCCAAGGCCGTCGAGGCAGCAAGGAATGCGTTCGCGTCTTACAGCCGAACTACTCTTGAAGAGCGACTTAGGTTGCTCGAAAGATTCCTGGCCATTTACAAGCGGCGTTACGACGAGATGGCGGAAACGATCACGTTGGAGCTTGGCGCCCCAATCACCATGAGCCGCCAGCAGCAGGCCGATGTCGGTGTTGGCCATCTACAGGGGTTCATCGATGCGCTGCGCGATCTGAAGGTTCGCGAGGAACTGCCAAATGGCGATGTCGTTCTGCGCGAGCCCATCGGCGTCTGTGGTCTGATCACGCCATGGAATTGGCCGATCAATCAAATCGCATTGAAGGTGGTGCCGGCGCTCGCGACAGGGTGCACATGCATCCTGAAGCCCAGCGAACTCACGCCTCTCAATGCCATGTTGTACGCTGAGATGATTAATGAGGCAGGCTTTCCCGCGGGTGTGTTCAATTTGGTCAATGGTGGCGCCGATTGCGGCGCGGCGCTTTCGAAGCACAAGGACGTCGACATGATGTCCTTCACCGGCTCAACGAGAGCAGGGATCGCAGTCAGCAAAGATGCTGCGGACACTGTCAAAAGGGTGACCCTGGAGCTTGGTGGCAAGTCTCCAAACATCGTTTTCGAAGATGCGGATCTCGAAGAGCGCATTTCCGCCAGCGTCGCTGACTGCTTCAACAACTCAGGCCAATCCTGCGATGCGCCGACGCGCCTTCTCGTGCAGCGCTCTGTCTATCAAAGGTCAATCGAGATAGCGCGTCGAGCCGCCCTGGCTGCCGAAGTTGGAGCTCCCATGAAGGAAGGGACCCACATTGGACCTCTGGTGAGCGCCATTCAGTTCGACCGTGTGCAAACCTTGATCAACGCGGCAATCGATGAAGGTGCGAACCTCATCGCCGGCGGCCCAGGCAAACCGGAAGGCTTCGAAACTGGCTACTTCGTAAAGCCAACGATCTTCGCCGACGTCGAGAACGGGATGCGCATCGCACGGGAAGAGGTTTTCGGGCCGGTTCTTGCGATTATCCCTTTTGACGGCGAAGAAGATGCCATCACGATGGCGAATGACACGGCTTACGGCCTTGCCGCCTATGTGCAAACCGGCGATCCGAAGAGAGCAGAAAGAGTTGCTTCGCGTCTGCGGGCCGGCATGGTGCATATCAACGGGGCGCCGCATCGCTACGGAAGTCCATTTGGCGGCTACAAGCAGTCCGGAAATGGCCGCGAGGGCGGCAAGTTTGGTCTTGAAGACTTTCAAGAAGTAAAAGCAATTCACAGACCTGACGTAGCCTAACGCGTTGATTGCCACTGAGAACTGACCCGCCAACACAAGACGCGGCATCGCTTCCCCTGAGTTGGAAAACGGCTCTTAGTTCCTGGAACGAAGTGCGTTGTCGAGATGCGGCGACAGACTGATCTCATCGGCCGTGAAGTATCCGCAGGCCGCAAGGGCGCTGCGGAGGTTCGGCCTCTCTCCAAGGTGCAAAAGAACCACGGGAAAGCTCAATATTCCATCAAGCCCCTCGGGCTCGCAGCCGGTCGCATAGCCGTGAAGTTGGCTGGGCGAGGAGAAGACACCCACACTCAGCACTAGGAACCAGGTTGACCGGCGGTGCCGCTTTTCCTGTACCTGGCCGAAAAGTTTGCCGTAGCGGGTGAACGCGGTTCCCTCATAGACCATCCGGCGGGGCAACGAGATCGCTGGCCGCGCATAGCGCTCAATCTGCTTGATGATGAGGCCGCGCGGCGTTGCCGAAAGGCGCAGTAAATTGCGGTAGTACAGATCCACTTTGGGGTCGGGTCGGAACACCATGTGGTAGTACCCCATCGCGACGCGAGGCGTTTCGTCGCCTTCTGTCAAACGGTTCTGAATAGCCGTGAAAAGATCCGGGCTCGTCCCCAACTGCGGCGGGCGGAGGCGAATGAGTTCGCGAAAACTGTCGGGGTCCTGAAGGATTTCATGTTCTTCGACACCAAAATAATCACAGATCCGCCGAAGGCTGCGGAGCGAGGGCTCGCCTTGTCCGGCGAGGTAGCGGTGGTACTGCGTGCGATTTACGCCGGTGCCTCGGCACACTTGTGAAACCGAAGCGGCATATCCGGTCAAAAGGCGAAGGTTCCGCGAAAGGGTCGTGTCGATCATCGCCTTTGACCTGTCGCTAATTGCCCAGTTTACCATCACAACCGCGACAGCGGATTTGTCAAGAAGTCGTTGCCTGCAGCGCTTTGTCCTGTCAGCTTTCGGTCGAAACGCAGACATCAACGGGGACCGTATACGTGTTGGATGGGCCGCCATCCGTCACGGGTAGAAGAATATTGCCTGCGATCAACTAGCGGCTGTGATGGCCTTGGTGGGGAACACGATCATGATGGCGAAGGCCGACATCCTGATTCGCAACGCGAAGGTGACGACCGGCGCGCTCGGGGCTCCGGCGGCAGATTGGATCGCTGTGGCCGGAAGCCGGATCATGGCTTTGGGCTACGGCGACGCCTGTGCATGGATTGGAGCGCGGACCCGTGTCATCGACGGTCAAGGGGCCAGTCTTTTGCCCGGCTTGAACGACGCGCATGTGCATCTGTTCTCGGGTGGTCTGGCGCTGACCGACCTGAACCTGACCGGCATTCGGGGTGCGGCGTGTTTGCGCGATGCGGTGGCACGCTACCGCGCGGCACGACCGGGATTGGGGTTCATCTCTGCTTTTGGGGCGGACTATAGCCTGACCTCAGACACAACGGCGCCAGATCGTCACGATCTGGATGCGGTCTGCCCGGATGTCCCTTTTATGATCATGGCGGTGGACTTCCACACTGCCTGGGCCAACGGCGCGGCGCTGGCGCTGGCGGGCATCACGCGCGGGGCCGATCTGCCGCCCGGCAGCAAGGTGGTGATAGACGACGCGGGTGAAGCGACGGGAGCGCTGGTGGAATTCGGGGCGATCGACCTGATGCGACGCTGCAATCCGGCCAGTGCGCGCCATTCAGCTGCAGCGCAGCGACCGCTGGAAAGTCCTGCGGTCAGCGCAGAGGACCGCGCGGCGGACAAGGCGGTGCTGCGTGCGGCGATTCAGCATTGCGCCGAACTGGGGCTGACCGCGGTGCAGAACATGGACGGCAGCCTCTATCAATTGGAACTGCTCTCCGAGATCGAGCGCGACGAGGGCTTGGCCGTGCGGGTGCGAATGCCCTTTCAGGTGCAGCCGGGACATGGACCAGACGATCTGGCGCATGCAGTGGCTTGGCGTCACCGTTTTGCCTCTGACAAGCTGCGCTGCGATTTCATCAAGATTTTCGCCGACGGCGTGGTCGAGAGCGGCACGGCGCATATGCTGGCCGATTATGCCCATAAGCCGGGCCACCGCGGGGCACCGTTGATCGCAGATGCCGAATTGAGGGCGTTGGTGGTCGAGGCCGACCGTCTTGGTTTTCAGGTAGCGGTGCATTGTGTCGGCGATGGGGCGGTGCGGCAGGTGCTGGATGCCTTTGCCGCCGCGCGGGCGGCCAACGGCTGGCGCGCGGCCCGGCATCGGATCGAACATGTCGAGGTGATCGACCCAGCCGACCTGCCACGTTTTGCCGAACTGGGCGTGGTCGCCTCCCTGCAGCCGTGTCATGTTCCGGTGCGGGGCGAAAGCTATCTGGGTCTGATCGGTCCGGCGCGCGGACGCTATGCC
>NZ_RZRY01001500.1:0-491 GCF_003998035.1 Mesorhizobium sp. M2A.F.Ca.ET.039.01.1.1
CGGCGGCATGCTGCTCGGCTTCATCGAAGTCGGCCTGCTTGTCGCGCTGCCGCAGGAATATGCGGGCTTCAGGGATGCGCTCACCTACGCGATCATCGTCGCGTTGCTCGTCTACCGCCCGGAAGGCCTGCTCGGCCAGCGTATCGAACTCGGCGACAAGGAAATCTGACATGGCAGGCTCTGAATTGTCGCAAGCAGTCGAACAGATGGCGGCTCCGGTGGGCACAGCGCAGCCCGGCAATGCGGTTGTCCGCTCGCTGGTCGGCGGGCTGGTTACCGCGCTGCCGGTGCTGTTGATCGGCCTCCTGGTGCTGAATTTCGCGCCGACCTACTACACCTTCCTGGCGCTCGGCGCCTTCGTGAACCTGATCGTGGTGGTCGGGCTGCAGGTGTTCATGGGCAATTCCAACATCGCCAATCTCGGCCACAGCGCCTTTGTCGGGCTCGGCGCCTATGGCGTCGCCATCCTGTCGACGCCGCTTGCCATGAAG
>NZ_RZRY01001501.1:0-489 GCF_003998035.1 Mesorhizobium sp. M2A.F.Ca.ET.039.01.1.1
CGCGATACTGTGCGACGAGGGCGTAACCCACCATGTTACCGATGTCGTGTGTGACGAGATCCGCCTTGTCGATCTTCAGATGGTCGAGGATGCCGGCGATATCGAGGGCCTGGTTCTTCTTGGTGTAACCGGTGTCGGGATGCGCCGACAGCCCCATGCCGCGCAGATCGGGCACGATCACGGTGTGATCTTTCATCAGCTTCGCCGCGACAGGCGCCCACATGTCGCCGCTGTCGCCAAAGCCGTGCAGCATGATGACGGCCGGGCCTTGTCCGCCGACGCGGACATGAAGGCTGGTGCGGTTGGTCTCGATCGTCTGTGTCTTGAAGCCGTGAGGGAACGGGACAATCTTCGCCGAAACCGGCAAAGCGGAAAGGAGCAGGCCCAACGCGGCCACGACCATCCTGTACATGCCAATCTCCCGGAACTGGCCGAATTGCTAAAATCTGACGTCGATTGAACGAAGCAGACCTTTTGTCGTGCCGCAAG
>NZ_RZRY01001502.1:0-488 GCF_003998035.1 Mesorhizobium sp. M2A.F.Ca.ET.039.01.1.1
TGCCGGTGGTGGTCTCGCGCACCGGCTATACGGGCGAGCTGGGCTATGAAATCTGGTGCCATCCGCGCGACGCCGAAAAAGTGTTCGACGCCGTCTGGGAAGCCGGCCAGCCGCACGGGCTGAAGCCGATGGGCCTGCAGGCGCTCGACATGGTGCGCATCGAGGCCGGACTGATCTTCGCCGGCTACGAATTCTCCGACCAGACCGATCCGTTCGAGGCCGGCATCGGCTTCACCGTGCCGCTGAAGACCAAGGCCGACGACTTCATCGGCCGCGACGCGCTGATCCGGCGCAAGGAGCATCCGCAGCACAGGCTCGTCGGCCTCGACATCGACGCCAACATCCCGGTTGGCCATGGCGACTGCGTCCATGTCGGCCGCGCCCAGATCGGCGTGGTTACCTCCGGCATGCGCTCGCCGGTGCTCGGCAAGACAATCGCGCTGGCACGGCTCGACGTCACCCATGCCGAGATCGGCACGGAGGTCGAG
>NZ_RZRY01001503.1:0-488 GCF_003998035.1 Mesorhizobium sp. M2A.F.Ca.ET.039.01.1.1
TTGGCGAAACCGGCGGCGACATCTGATCTCCCCCCTTGAGGGGGAGATGTCCGGCAGGACAGAGAGGGGGGCTGTCCCGCCAGCATCTGAGATTTTCCTATAGCGCGGCGGAGCAAAGGAAAGAGATCAATCGTCGATCGCCGGCGTCAGTTCCAGCTCGGCCGGGGTCAGCCCCTGCCTCAGCTGGCTCAGCCGGAACTCGTCGACCCAATAGGCTTCGCCGTCGACCAGCACGCGAGCGCTGTAAGTGCCGCCGGAAAAGCGCTGCGCGGTGACATAGACCTTGTGGCGCTCGAGCGCGGACTTCACCGCGGCGCGGCGGGACTTTTCTCTGGAGACGGGACTGGCCATGGCCTCACTCGAACACGCTGCCGCCGAAGGATGCGGCTGTCACAAGCATGGCGGAGGGCGGAATGTGAGTCAATTTGGCCAGCGCAGGCCGCCCGCTCACCGCCCCGCCCGCAGCCGCCGCCAGCGCTGCATGAAGT
>NZ_RZRY01001504.1:0-487 GCF_003998035.1 Mesorhizobium sp. M2A.F.Ca.ET.039.01.1.1
CTCAAGGAACAGCTCTGCCACCGCCATGGCCGTTTCCAAGCTGTCACCAGGATCGGAACCCACGCCGACGCTCGCCAGCGCGTCGCTCAGATCCAGCCGTATCCGACCTTCCTCATCGACCGCGCGCTCGGTCTTCTTGCGGGAAAGCTCGCTCTCCTCCCATGCCGCGAGCGCATGGTTCCGGGCAGCAATGCTATCCTCGATCACTTCGATCATCTGTTCGGGAGAAGTCTCTTGGCGGTTTGCGAGCAGGTCACTTGCCGCTGCGCGAATTTCCAGGAGCACGGCCTTCCGGTCGGAGCCGATGCGTGCAAGCTGGTCGCGCGTATGGGCGATGTTGGCCGCGGCTTCAGCGAGGTTGCGGTTTGTGCTGCGGATCTCGGCGAGCTCGCGCGCATTGGCCAGGCGGCCTGCTGCGACGCTGTCGTCTCGGGTGAGTGCCGCCGCAAATTCATCCGCGGTTTCGCCGGTCAGGTCACCCCGATGC
>NZ_RZRY01001505.1:0-422 GCF_003998035.1 Mesorhizobium sp. M2A.F.Ca.ET.039.01.1.1
GGTTGACCATCTGGCATTCGGTGACGCGGATCGAGCCCAGCGGCACGGCGAAGGGCAGTTCCGGCACGTCAAGCTCCAGCTCGACCTCGCCGATGCGAATTTCGCCGACAAAGGGGTGGTTGCGCGCATAGCCGCGCTGCGTCGAATAGCCGAGCGCCAGCAAAAAGCCCTCGTCGCCGCGCGACAGCGCCTGCAGGCGGATGTCGCGCGCCATCGGGAATTGCAGCGGCTCGCGGGTGATATCGCCTGGCACATGGTCCAACGGCATCTCGCCATCGGCCTCGATCAGGCCCTCGCGGGCGAGGATCGCCGAGACGCGCGGCATGGGCTCGGCCTCGGTGGCACGTTGCATGGGCTCGGCGACGTCGCCGCCGGCGGCAAGCTCGGGATCGAGCAGCCGGTGGGTGTAGTCGAAGGTCGGG
>NZ_RZRY01001506.1:0-485 GCF_003998035.1 Mesorhizobium sp. M2A.F.Ca.ET.039.01.1.1
GGCCTCATATTCGGCCGTGATCTCGAAGACGCCGCTGCCGGCCACATCCATCTGATAAAGCGCCTGAACGGCAGCAAGGCGGGCGGCGCCGCGCTTGTTGGCGTGACGTACCGCTCCGGTCGAGGCAGGCTCGGTCACGATTGGGCTCCGAATTTCTCTTTGAACGCGATCATGGTCAGCGCCGCGCGCGCGGCGAAGCCACCCTTGTCGCCCTCGGTCTTCTTCGCGCGCGTCCATGCCTGCGCGTCGTTCTCGGTGGTCAGGATACCGTTGCCTATCGCGATCGCTTCCTGCACCGCAAGGTCCATCAGCGCGCGGCTCGATTCATTGGCGACGATGTCGAAATGATAGGTGTCGCCGCGGATGATGGTGCCGAGCGCGACAAAGCCGTCATAATGCGTGCCGCCTTCGGCGGCGCCATCGAGCGCGAAGGTGATGACGGCCGGTATCTCCAGCGAACCGGGAACGGTCACGACGTCATAGGT
>NZ_RZRY01001507.1:0-485 GCF_003998035.1 Mesorhizobium sp. M2A.F.Ca.ET.039.01.1.1
CTCCTGCAGGTCGGAGACCAAAAGGTCGCTCGCCGACTTCAGATATTCAGCGCGGCGGTTGCAATTGCCGCCGGTGCAGTTGGCGAGGTCATAGTCCGTGTAGGGTCGCTCGCCGGCGCCGGGACCGGTGCCGTGCAGATCCTGGCCCCAGAGCAAGAACTCGATGGCGTGATAGCCGGTCGCGACATTGGCCTCGACGCCGCCAGCCTCCTGCAGCGTGCCGGACAGGAATTCCGGCGTCAGCTTCGAGGCGTCGACCTTCTTGCCGTCGATCTCGATCTCCTTGTTGGCGATCACGTTGGCGGTATAGAGCGAATTGGTGTCGGACTCGCTGCCGTAGCTCTTGGCGACATAGTCGATCAGGCCTTCGTCCAGCGGCCAGGAATTCACCTTGCCTTCCCAGTCGTCGACGATCTTGTTGCCGAAGCGGTAGACCTCGGTCTGCTGGTAGGGAACGCGCGATGCCTTCCAGGCTTCGCGGGCGG
>NZ_RZRY01001508.1:0-483 GCF_003998035.1 Mesorhizobium sp. M2A.F.Ca.ET.039.01.1.1
CCGGCGGAGGGCTTTGCCAAGGTTCGCCATGCCGTGCCGATGCTCAGCCTCTCCAAGGCCTATACCGACCAGGACGTCGCCGACTTCATCGAGCGCGGCCGGCGCTTCTTCGACCGGGACAAGGATCTGGACATCGCCTTCACGGCCGAGCCGAAGATCGACGGGCTGTCGGCCTCGCTGCGCTACGAGCGCGGCGTGTTCGTGCAGGGCGCAACGCGCGGCGACGGCGCCGTCGGCGAAGACATCACCGCCAACCTCAAGACGATCGCGGATATCCCGAAAACCCTGAAGGGCTCGGGCTGGCCCGATTTGATCGAGATACGTGGCGAGGTCTATATGACCTATGCCGAGTTCGAGGCGCTGAAGCAACGTTCAGCGGCTGCCGGCGGCCAGGACTACGTCAATCCGCGCAACGCCGCTGCCGGGTCGCTGCGCCAGAAGGATCCCTCGGTCACCGCCAGCCGCAACCTGAAGTTCTTCGCC
>NZ_RZRY01001509.1:0-479 GCF_003998035.1 Mesorhizobium sp. M2A.F.Ca.ET.039.01.1.1
CTGTACAAGCCCGAGCAGTCCAAGCAGACGGGCATATAGGTGGGTGCCCGCCTTCGGAATGGAACATATCATAACCCGCGAGCTTGAGCGGCCGGCCGTCGGCTTGATTGACCAAGATTCATTCGAGCAGGGATAAAGTGGAAAGGGTTGACCCGCGATATCGCGCAGCTCTTCTGGAAGCGGGTGAAACATTGTGGTTTCCTCACTGTTGCAGCGGCTTTTTTAAACAGCCGGAGCCAATGCGCGACAGGACAAGTTCCTGACCAGCTTGACCCCAAGCAGTCGCGCCCTCTGTTGCCGTACCAGAGAAGTAAAGCCCGTCGCATGCGCTAGCCGCGAGACGAACCGCTAGTACGGGTGGCATCGGCAAGCTCGTGGCCAACTTGCTGAGATGAGCTATTTACCAAACGCCACGTCGGCGTTCCCTAGAGATGTAGTCACCTTGTCATGCCCCCGTTTTCGATCGGACGATGAACCTA